>DNCF01000467.1 GCA_003484545.1 Massilia sp.
CTGCACCTTCAGGATGCTGATGCCGTACTCTTCCTTGCCCAGGCGGAAGGACAGCACTTCCATTTCGTTGTTGCTTGCTTCACTCACGCTCACTCCGGTATGCATTAAGTCACTGCGATGGCATAAATTGCCGCACGGAAAGTAGATTACGGCCTCCCCGCACGGAACTCGATGGAGAACTGTCAAGTTCGCGAAAAAAAATGTGAATCCGACGGATGTGATTGCCGAAATGCGACAGTCCTGATCGAAATGGCAACGGCGGTCCGGCGCTGCCTGCCTGTGTTTACGCGAGACAACTGCCGAGCGGGGCAACGGCGCCAATCTGCTACAGTGAGGGTGCGAATGTACCAACAACGTGACAACATGGTGTCCGCCCGCGCCGGACGCCGGACGCCGGACCAGGAAACCATGCCCGCAGCCGCTTATCCGCCCAACGAAGCCGAACGCCAGGAACTGCTCGATTCGCTCCGCCTGCTCGACACCGAAAACGAGGAGGTATTCGACCGCATCACGCGCCTGGTGGCGCGCCTGCTGAAAGTGCCCACGGCCCTGTTTTCGCTGGTCGACGCCGACCGCCAGTGGTTCAAGTCGCGCGTGGGCGTCGAGCACACGGCGATTCCGCGCGAACGCGCGCCCTGCGCCAGGGTGGTCGAGAGCGGCGAACTGCTGGTGGTGCCGGACCTGAAGCGCGACGCCTGCTTCCACGACAGCCACCTGGCCAATACCGGCGTGCGCTTCTACGCCGGCGCGCCGCTGCTCACGCGCGACGGCTACTGCCTGGGCGCGATGTGCGTACTGGGACCGGAGCCGCGCCAGATCACCGAGGCCGAGCGCAAGGGCCTCTCCGACCTGGCCTCGATGGTGATGGCCCAGATCGAGCTGCAGCACGCGTTCGGGCGCATCGATTCCATGAGCGGCCTGCCGAACCGGAGCCAGTTCATCGAAGACCTGGCCGACCTGGCCAACGAGCGCACGCCCGGCGAAGCGCGCCTGGCGGCGATGGTGAACCTGGCCACGCCCGAGCAGCTCAGCGACGCGCTGCGCGCGCTGGGCGCCTCCTACCTCGACGAGATCGTCGGCGAAGCGGTGCGTATGCTGCGCGCGGCGATCGGCCCGGGACGCAAGCTGTACCACGTGGCGGCGACCCAGTTCGTGTTCCTGGCCGAGCCGGGCGCCGACATCGTGCGTTTCTGCGACTGGCTCGGCTGCTGGCTCGACATGCGCGCCGACACCATGACGTCGCGTTTCGTGACCACGACCACGATCGGCGTGGCGCCGTTCGCGGTCGGCCACAGCGATCCGCTCGACGTCCTGCGCGACATGCACAGCGCCGCCCATGACGCATTGGAGGGCGCGCGCCGCGTGCGCGTGTTCTCCGCCGAGCAGAACGCGGTGTTCCTGCGCCGCTTCTACCTGGCCAACGAGTTCGGCGCGGCGCTCGAGGGGGAAGGCCAGCTGCGCCTGGTGTTCCAGCCGAAGGTCGAGCTGGCGACCGGCCGCTGCATCGGCGCCGAGGCGCTGCTGCGCTGGAACCATCCGGTGCTGGGCGAGGTCTCGCCGGGCGAATTCTTCCCGGTCATCGAGCAGACCTCGCTGGCGCGCGCCACCACGCGCTGGGTGCTGGCGCGTGCATTGCGCCAGCTGGCGGCCTGGCGCGCAGTCGGCCTGACGCTGCAGATGGCGGTCAACGTGTCGGCCGTGAACCTGCTCGAGATGGATTTCTGCGCCCACGTGAGCGAGCAGCTGCGCCTGCACGGCCTGCCGCCCGAGGCGCTGGCGCTGGAGATCACCGAAAGCGCGCTGATGAAGAACCGCGTGCTGGCGATGCAGACCCTGAACAACCTGGCGGCGGCCGGCGTGCACCTGGCGATCGACGACTTCGGGACCGGCTACAGCAGCCTGGCCTATCTGCAGAGCCTGCCGGCGCGGGTGGTCAAGATCGACCAGAGCTTCGTGCGCGACGTCGACGCCGACGGCCACAAGCGGGCCCTGGTGAGCACCATGATCAAGCTGTCGCACGACCTCGGGCACCAGGTCGTGGCCGAAGGCGTCGAGACCGCGGCGGTGGCCGCCTACCTGAAGGACGCCGGCTGCGACCAGGTGCAGGGTTACCTGTACGCGCGCCCGCTGGCGGCGGCGGATTTCGAGCGCTGGATCTGCGCCAAGTGGACGCTGCCAAGGGTGCGTGCGGCCAGGCCGGCGGTGGACACGATGGAGCTGAGCTGCGCCTGATCGGAGGGAGTAGGGTGGGCACTTGTGCCCACGCGGTGTCATCGCTTGCGACCAGGCGCCGCCAAGTGCCTCATGGACGCATGATTGACCACCTTGGTCATGGCCGCGGCTGATCGTCTGCTCTACCGCGTGGGCACAAGTGCCTACGCCGGCCGCGCCCACCCTACGAAAAACGGCGTACCGGATGCTTCCGGTACGCCGTTTTTTTCACCGTAGGGCAGGCCAGGAACTCAGCCCTTGGCCATCCCGTCGATGATGCCGCCACCCAGGCAGATGTCGCCGTCGTACAGCACGGCCGACTGCCCCGGCGTGACCGCCCATTGCGGCTCCGTGAAATTCAGCGCGAAGCGCTCCATGCCGTCGGCGACGACTTCGCAGGCGACGTCCTGCTGGCGGTAGCGCGTCTTGGCCGACAGCATGCCCGCCGGCGGCTCGCCCGCGATCCAGCTGGCTTGTCCCGCTTCCAGGCGCGACGACAGCAGCCACGGATGGTCGTGGCCCTGCACGATATACAAGGTGTTGGTCGCGATGTCCTTGCGCGCGACGAACCACGGCTCGCTGGTGCCGTCGGCGTTCTTGTGCGACTTCAGGCCGCCGATGCCGATGCCCTTTCTCTGGCCGAGCGTGTAGAACGACAGGCCGATGTGCTCGCCCACGGTCTGGCCGTTGTCGAGCTTGATCGGGCCCGGCTTGTGCGACAGGTAGCGGTTCAGGAATTCGCGGAACGGGCGCTCGCCGATGAAGCAGATGCCGGTCGAATCCTTCTTCGCCGCGTTCGGCAACTGCAGCTTCTCGGCGATCTTGCGTACCTCGGTCTTCGGGATCTCGCCCAGCGGGAACAGCGACTTCGACAGCTGCGCCTGGTTCAGGCGGTGCAGGAAGTAGCTTTGATCTTTCGTTGCGTCGAACGCCTTGAGCAGCTCGAATTTGCCGGCCTCGTTCTGGCGCA
The DNA here is from genome assembly GCA_003484545.1 of Massilia sp. Taxonomy (GTDB): domain Bacteria; phylum Pseudomonadota; class Gammaproteobacteria; order Burkholderiales; family Burkholderiaceae_D; genus Telluria. The sequence goes on from DNCF01000467.1 coordinate 3,182, forward strand.
CGCGCGCGTAGTGCCCGGTCGCGATCAGGTCGGCGCCCAGCTTCATGGCGTGGTCGAGGAAGGCCTTGAACTTGATCTCGGCGTTGCACAGCACGTCCGGGTTCGGCGTGCGGCCGGCCTGGTATTCGCGCAGGAATTCGGCGAACACCCGGTCCTTGTATTCGGCGGCGAAGTTGACGGCCTCGATGTCGACGCCGACCACGTCGGCGACGCTGGCCGCGTCGATCCAGTCCTGGCGCGACGAGCAGTATTCGGAATCGTCGTCGTCTTCCCAGTTCTTCATGAACAGGCCGACCACGTCGTAGCCCTGTTCCTTCAGCATCCATGCCGCGACCGAGGAGTCGACTCCGCCCGACATCCCGATCACGACTTTTTTCTTGCTCATGTTACGTCCGTTGTTGATAGCCCGCCCTCGAACACCGAAGGGTGGGTGTGCAGCAGCGCCAGTTCGGTGCGCTTGCCCGCCAGGTAATCGTCCACGCACTGCAGCACGATCGGGCTGCGGTGGCGTTCCGGGCAGGCGGCGATCTCGTCGCGCGTCATCCACAGGGTGCGCAGGATGCCCTCGTCGAGCGGCTGGTCGAACTGGCGGCCAGCCTTGCCGCAGAAGGTAAAGCGCAGGTAAGTGACGTCGGCATTGCGCGACTTCGAGTGGTAGCGCGACATGTACATGCCGACCAGCGCCTCGGGGATGAATTCGTGCGCGGTTTCTTCCAGGGATTCGCGCACCACCGCCTGCTCGAGCGACTCGTGCGGGTCGAGATGGCCCGCCGGCTGGTTGAGCTTGATTCCTTCGCTTGTCTCTTCCTCGATCAGCAGGAAACGTCCATCGCGTTCGATGATGGCGGCAACGGTGACTGACGGTCTGAAGGTATGGGTCATGCGCGTCCTCGGAAATGAGCCGGTATTTTACAGTGCTGCGCCAAGCGTTGCTCGCCGGTACGTGTGCAGCGCAGCAAAAAAAGCGCCAATTGCGTTGATCTGATACAAAAAAACAGCACATCCGGCCCCAGCTGTATCGTATTTACCTCGAAAATGACCGGTCGGCGGGGATTGCCATTTTTAGTAGAAAAAATCCAATGTTTACGTGTTAGATTTCATATAGAAAACAAACAACCAGGGAGGCATGCATGAGAATCGGCATACCGGCTGAGACACGGCCGGGTGAAACCCGCGTAGCAGCAACTCCGGAAACAGTCAAAAAACTGGCGGCCCGGCATCAGGTTTTCGTGCAGGCCGGCGCCGGCGTCCACGCCGCCGCCCTTGACGAGGCCTACGTCGCCGCCGGCGCCACGATCGTCGGCGTGGACCAGGTCTTCGACGCCGACATGGTCCTGAAAGTGCGCGCCCCGAACGAAGCCGAGCGGGCACGCATGAAGCCGGGCACGGTCCTGGTCGGCATGCTCAATCCCTTCGATACCGAGAACCTCGCCGCCATGGCCAGCGCGCGCCTGACCGCCTTTGCCCTGGAAGCGGCGCCGCGCATCACGCGCGCGCAGTCGATGGACGTGCTGTCGAGTCAAGCCAACATCGCCGGCTACAAGGCGGTGATGCTGGCGGCGAACACCTATCAACGCTTCATGCCGATGCTGATGACCGCCGCCGGCACCGTCAAGGCGGCGCGCGTGCTGATCATGGGCGTCGGCGTGGCCGGTTTGCAGGCGATCGCCACCGCCAAGCGCCTGGGCGCCGTGATCGAAGCGTCGGACGTGCGCCCGCCGGTGAAGGAACAGGTCGAGTCGCTCGGCGCCAAGTTCATCGACGTGCCCTTCCTGACCGACGAGGAGCGCGAAATCGCGCAAGGCGTGGGCGGCTACGCGCGGCCGATGCCGGCCGACTGGATGCGGCGCCAGGCCGAACTGGTGCACGAACGCGCCAAACTGGCCGACATCATCATCACCACCGCGCTGATTCCCGGCCGGCCGGCGCCGGTGCTGATCAAGGAGGAAACGGTGCAGGCGATGAAGCCCGGTTCCGTGATCGTCGACATGGCGATCGAGCAGGGCGGCAACTGCCCGCTGACGGAACTCGGCAAGACGGTCGTCAAGCACGGCGTGTACATCATCGGCGAGCCGAACCTGGCGGCGCTGGTCGCGGCCGACGCCTCGGCCCTGTACGCGCGCAACGTGCTGGACTTCCTCAAGCTCGTGATCGACAAGGAAGACAAGTTCTTCATCGACCGCGAGGACGAGATCGTGCGCGCGACCCTGTTGTGCGCGGACGGCGAAACGCTGCGCAAATAAGGAGACCGCCATGGACATCAGCCACACCATCATCAACCTGATCATCTTCGTGCTGGCGATCTACGTCGGCTACCACGTCGTCTGGACCGTCACGCCGGCGCTGCACACGCCGCTGATGGCGGTGACCAACGCGATCTCCGCCATCATCATCGTCGGCGCCATGCTGGCCGCCGCCCTGACCGAAGGCGCCCTCGGCCAGGTCATGGGCACGGTCGCCGTGGCGCTCGCCGCGGTCAACGTCTTCGGCGGCTTCCTCGTGACCCAGCGCATGCTGGAGATGTTCAAGAAGAAGGAACCGAAGCGGTCCGCCGACGCGGCGGCCGCGCCGAAAGCCGCGCCGGAAGCGTCGAGCAGGAAGGAGATCGCATGAACCTCATCAGCATGAACATGGTGACGCTGCTCTACCTGGTGGCGTCGGTCTGCTTCATCCAGGCCCTGAAAGGGCTGTCCTCGCCGTCCTCGGCGCGCGCCGGCAACGCCTTCGGCATGACCGGGATGGCGATCGCGGTGCTCACCACCATCGCCCTGATCTTCAAGCTGCAGGCCGAGTTCGCCGAGCGCAGCGGCGGCGGCATGGGTTTCACGCTGGTGCTGCTGGGCGTGGTGGTGGGCGGCGCGATCGGCGCCTATGCCGCGAAAAAGGTCGAGATGACCAAGATGCCGGAACTGGTGGCGGCGATGCACTCGCTGATCGGCCTGGCCGCGGTATGCATCGCGATCGCCGCCGTGTCCGAACCCTGGGCTTTTAATATTGCCGAGCGTGGCGGCGCGCTGCCCTTCGGGAACCGACTGGAGCTTTTCCTCGGCACCTTTGTCGGCGCCGTGACCTTCTCCGGTTCGGTGATCGCTTTCGGCAAGCTGTCGGGCAAATACAAATTCCGCCTGTTCCAGGGCGCGCCGGTGCGCTTCGGCGGCCAGCACATCCTGAACCTGGTGCTGGCCATCGCCATCATCGCGCTCGGCCTGATGTTCTGCTTTTCCGACGCGGTGGAGCCGGCCTGGACGCCGTTCGTGATCATGGCCGTGCTCTCGTTTGTCCTGGGCGTGTTGATCATCATCCCGATCGGCGGCGCCGACATGCCGGTGGTGGTATCGATGCTGAACTCGTATTCGGGCTGGGCGGCGGCCGGCATCGGCTTCTCGCTGAACAACTCGATGCTGATCATCGCCGGCTCGCTGGTCGGCTCCTCGGGCGCAATCCTCTCCTACATCATGTGCAAGGCGATGAACCGCTCCTTCTTCAACGTGATCCTGGGCGGCTTCGGCGGCGAAGCGTCGAGCGATGCCGGCGGCGCCGCGCAGGAGCAGCGTCCGGTGAAATCCGGTTCGGCCGAGGACGCGGCCTTCATCCTGCAGAACGCCGAATCGGTCATCATCGTGCCGGGTTACGGCCTGGCGGTGGCGCGCGCCCAGCACTCGGTGAAGGAACTGGTCGACAAGCTGACCGAACACGGCGTCACCGTGCGCTATGCGATCCACCCGGTGGCCGGACGCATGCCGGGCCACATGAACGTGCTGCTGGCCGAGGCCGAGGTGCCCTACGACCAGGTGGCCGAGATGGAAGACATCAACGGCGAATTCGGCCAGACCGACGTGGTGCTGGTGCTGGGCGCGAACGACGTGGTGAACCCGGCCGCCAAGGACCCGAAGTCGCCGATCGCCGGCATGCCGATCCTCGAGGCCTATAAGGCCAAGAGCATCATCGTCAACAAGCGCTCGATGGCGTCCGGCTATGCGGGCCTGGACAACGACCTGTTCTACCAGCCGAACACGATGATGGTGTTCGGCGACGCCAAGAAGGTGATCGAGTCGATGGTGAAGGCGGTGGAGTAGGGGGCATGTCGGGTCGCGTCCGGTGTCCACGAAACGCAATTCGTAGGGTGGGCACTCCGTGCCCACGCGGAATCCCGAACAGTGGTGCGCTCGTTTGAGTGCGCGGTCCGTCCGGTCGCACGCTAACGAAAAGCGCACCACGCGGCTCGAATCAAGCCAACATAACGCGCGCTTCCGCGTGGGCACGGAGTGTGTTNNCTTGACGCTGACCGAGAGCAGGGCGTAGGCGTAGACCTCGACGAAATACGATTTGCCATCCGGGCGTGCGATGGTCGCCGCCACCACGGGGCGGGTCTTGTCGAGGGCGAACAACTGGCGGGTTTCGGCGACCTGCTCGCCGTCGACGAAGAGCTTCAGGCCATCGTTCCACGAGTTGCGCACCTTAATCTCGCTGCCCTCCCAGTTCGCGAGCCACTCCTTGACGAACCATTCCTTGCTGTCCGTCGGTGTGAAGCGCTGCTGCGCCGCCTGGCGGA
>DNCF01000466.1 GCA_003484545.1 Massilia sp.
GTCGGGCGCGCTCGGCAGCTGGTCGATGACCGCCGCGATCGCTTCCGCGCTCACATGGCCGGGGCGCAGCAGCACCGGACCGTGGGTCGCCAGGCGCGACAAATCGACGATGGTCGATTCGATCCCGACCTGGGCGGCGCCGCCGTCGAGCACCATGGCGACCGAGCCGTCGGCGCCGAATTCGTCGCGCACGTGCTGGGCCAGGGTCGGGCTGACGTGCCCGAACTTGTTCGCCGAAGGCGCGGCTACCCCGCCCTGTCCGCCCTTGAAGGCGCGCAGCAGAGCGATGGCCACCGGGTGCGCGGGGCAGCGCAGGCCGACCGTGTCCTGGCCGCCGCTGACGGCATCGGGAATGTTCGGCGCGCGCTTGAGGATCATGGTCAGCGGACCGGGCCAGAAGGCCTCGGCCAGCGCATGCGCCTGCGGCGGAATCTCGCAAGCCCAGTGGGCGATATCGGCTTCGGGCGCCAGGTGCACGATCACCGGGTGGTCCTGCGGGCGGCCCTTGGCGGCGTAGATCGCGGCGACCGCAGCCGGGTTCTCGGCATCGGCCCCGAGGCCGTAGACGGTCTCGGTCGGGAAGGCGACCAGCTGGCCCGCTTCGAGCGCGCGCGCGCCCTCGGCGATGGCGGCCTGGTCGATCGTTGCTTCGTTCATGCTCACGGCGCGATCCCCAGGATGGCGCAGGCCGCGCGCAGTTGTTCCTGCGCCTCGGCCAGGGTCGGCGCCACAAACGTCACGTGGCCCATCTTTCGCCCGCGGCGCGGGTCGTCCTTGCCGTACAGGTGCAGGAAGGCGCCCGGCAGCGCCAGCACGTGGTCCCAGGCGGGCTCGCGCGGCTTGGCGTCCGCGCTGTCGCCATCGAACCAGACGTCGCCCAGGATGTTGAGCATCACGGCCGGCGAATGCTGGCGACAATCGCCCAGCGGCAGTCTCGCCATCGCCCGCACCTGCTGGGCGAACTGGCTGGTGACGCAGGCGTCGATCGTGTAGTGGCCGCTGTTGTGCGGACGCGGCGCCATCTCGTTGACGACCAGCGAACCGTCTTCCAGCACGAAGAACTCGATGCAGAGCACGCCCACGTAGCCCAGCTGGGCCACAATGGCGCGCGCCGCGTCCTGCGCCTTGCGCGCGCATTCGCTCGAGACGTTCGGGCCCGGCACGGTGGTGGTGAACAGGATGCCGTCGCGGTGCACGTTCTCGGCGATCGGATAGACCACCGAGGCACCATCAACGCCGCGCGCGGTCAGCACCGACACCTCGTAGGCCAGCGGCAGCATTTTTTCCAGCAGGCAGGTCACCTGCCCCATGGCCTCGAAGGCGGCGCGCACGTCCTCGCGGCTTTTGACACGCACCTGCCCCTTGCCGTCGTAGCCCATGCGCACGGTCTTCAGGATGCCCGGCAGCAGGTCGTCATCGATGGCCTCGATGTCTTCAAACGACGCGATCACCTTGTGCGGCGCCGGCATCACGCCCGATTGCGGCGCGCAGTCGACGAAGAAGCGCTTTTCCAGCACGCGGTCCTGGGCGATCGCCACGCAGTTGCCGGCCGGAGCGACGAAGCTGCCCTGGGCCAGCAAGTTCATGCTGTCGGCCGGGACGTTCTCGAATTCGGTGGTGACGGCGCTGCACAGGGCCGCCAATTGGCCCAGCGCGACATTGTCGGTGTAGTCGGCGTTGACCAGGCGCTCGGCCACCTGCCCCGCGGGGCACTCAAGCGAGGGCTCGAGCACGGCGACCTTGTAGCCCATCGCCTGCGCGGCGTGGGCGAACATGCGGCCGAGCTGGCCGCCTCCCATCACGCCCAGCCAGGTCGGCGGATTGGCGCGCGGGAGAAAGGGAGGATGCTGGGTATTACTCATCACGATTCAAATGGGCTTTCAGACAGGCAGGACCATCGCCTGGGCGGCGGCGGTCTGGTCCTTGCGGAACTGCTCCAGCTTCGCGGCCAGGGCGTCGTCGTTGGCGGCGATCATCGCCACCGCCGTCAGCGCGGCGTTCGCGGCGCCGGCTTCGCCGATGGCGAAGGTCGACACCGGCACGCCTTTCGGCATCTGCACGATCGACAGCAAGGAATCCTCGCCGCGCAGGTACTTCGAGGGCACCGGCACGCCCAGCACCGGCACGATGGTCTTCGCCGCCACCATGCCCGGCAGGTGGGCCGCCCCACCGGCGCCGGCGATGATGGCGCGCAGGCCGCGCGAACGGGCGCTCTCGGCATATGCGAACATCTCGTCCGGCATGCGGTGCGCCGAGATCACCTGCGCCTCGAACGGCACGCCGAACTGTTTCAGCACGTCGACCGCGTTCTTCATCACGTCCCAGTCCGAGGACGAACCCATGATGACGCCGACCAGCGGCTTGTTCACTGCTTGTTCCGTCATCTTATACCTTCAGCTTTTCGCCGGTCAGGCGTTCGATGGCTTCGAAATACTTGGCCTGGGTTTTCGCGATCACGTCCTGCGGCAGCGCCGGGGCCGGCGCGGTCTTGTTCCAGTCGCTCAGGGTTTCCAGGTAGTCGCGCACGAACTGCTTGTCGAAGGACGGCGGCGACATATCCGGCGCGTAGGAATCGGCCGGCCAGAAACGCGAGGAATCGGCGGTCAGGACTTCGTCCATCAGGTGCAGCACGCCGTTGTCGTCCAGGCCGAACTCGAACTTGGTGTCGGCGATGATGATGCCGCGGGTGGCGGCGTAGTCGGCGGCGGTCTTGTAGAGCTGGATCGAGACCTCGCGGATTTTATTCGCCAGTTCCGAACCGATGCGCTGCTCCATGTCGGCGAACGAGATGTTCTCGTCGTGCTCGCCGATGTCGGCTTTCGCGGCCGGGGTGAACAGCGGCTCCGGCAGTTTGTCGGCCTGGCGCAGGCCGGCGGGCAGTTCGATACCGCAGATCTTGCCGCTTTGCTGATAGTCCTTCCAGCCCGAGCCGATGATGTAGCCGCGCACGACGGCTTCGACCAGGATCGGTTTCAAGCGCTTGGCCACGACGGCGCGGCCGCGCACCTGCTCGACTTCCTCAGGTGCCACGACGCTCTCCGGCGCCACGCCGGTCAGGTGGTTCGGCACGATGTGGCCGAGTTTCTCGAACCAGAAGTCGCTCATCTGGTTCAGCACCATGCCCTTGCCGGGGATCGGCTCGTTCATGACGACGTCGAAGGCCGACAGGCGGTCGGTGGTGACGATCAGGATCTTGTCGTCGCCGACGGCGTAGTTGTCGCGCACTTTGCCGCGGCCGAGCAGTGGCAGGGACTGGATCGTGGATTGGTAGAGGCTGTTCATAGAAGGGCAATCAGGGGGTACAAACTAAGCAGAAATCGGCAGGCCGGCAACAACGCCGCCCGCCGATAAGACTGATAAGAAACGCGGGCTGCCGCAGCAGCCCGTTCCAAACGCAATATTACTTGACGACTTGCGCCAGCTCGCCGGCCTTGTAACGCTCGGCCATCTTTTCCAGCGGGATCGGCTTGATCTTCGCGGCCATGCCTTCGCAGCCGAAGGACAGGTAGCGCGCCTTGCAGACTTCGGTCGCGGCTTCGCGCGCCGGCTTCAGGTAGTCGCGCGGGTCGAACTTCGACGGGTTCTGGAACATGTACTTGCGGATCGCGGCGGTCATGGCCAGGCGGATGTCGGTGTCGATGTTGATCTTGCGGACACCGTGCTTGATGCCTTCCTGGATCTCTTCGACCGGCACGCCGTAGGTCTCTTTCATGTCGCCGCCGAATTCGCGGATGATGGCCAGCAGTTCCTGCGGCACCGACGACGAGCCGTGCATCACCAGGTGGGTATTCGGGATGCGGGCGTGGATTTCCTTGATGCGGTCGATCGCCAGGATGTCGCCGGTCGGCTTGCGGGTGAATTTATAGGCGCCGTGCGAGGTGCCGATGGCGATCGCCAGGGCGTCGCACTGGGTCTTGGCCACGAAGTCGGCAGCCTGGTCGACGTCGGTCAGCAGCTGCTCGCGGGTCATGGTGCCGTCGGCGCCGTGACCGTCTTCCTTGTCGCCCTTCATCGTTTCCAGCGAACCGAGCACGCCCAGTTCGGCTTCCACGGTGACGCCGATCGAGTGCGCAAACTTCACGACCTCGCGCGACACTTCGACGTTGTATTCGTAGGAAGCGACCGACTTGCCGTCGGCTTCGAGCGAACCGTCCATCATCACCGAGCTGAAGCCCGAACGGATCGCGGCCATGCAGACCGCCGGCGACTGGCCGTGGTCCTGGTGCATGACGACCGGGATGTGCGGATAGGCTTCGACGGCGGCGTCGATCAGGTGGCGCAGGAAGGCTTCGCCGGCGTACTTGCGCGCGCCTGCGGAGGCCTGCATGATCACCGGCGAACCGGTGGCATCGGCCGCGGCCATGATAGCCTGCACCTGCTCCAGGTTGTTGACGTTAAACGCCGGCAGGCCGTAGCCGTTTTCGGCGGCGTGGTCCAGCAATTGACGCAATGATACGAGTGCCATGGTTAGTACTCCAATAGAAAAAAACCTGTTCCTGGCTTCGACAACGCGAAGCCGCGATTAATCCTTATAGGTCTCGCCCACGCGCACGATCTTGAGCGCGTTGGTGCCGCCGGCCTCGCCCATCGGCGAGCCCCAGGTCACGACGATGGTGTCGCCCGGGTTCACCATGCCCTCCTTGATCAGGAGCTCTTCCGCCTTGCGCAGCACGGCGTGGCTGCCGCCTTCCTGCAGCAGGTGGAATGCTCGCACGTTCCGGTACAGCGAAGCCTTGCGCTGCGTCGTTTGTGACGGGGTCAGGGCAAAAATCGGGGTGTCGATGTTATGTCGGCTCATCCACAGCGCGGTCGAGCCCGATTCGGTCAGGGCGACGATCGCCTTCACCGCCAGGTGGTGCGCGGTGAACAGCGTGCCGTAGGCGATCGACTGGTCGATGCGGGTGAATTCCACGTTCAGGAAGTCCGCGTCGAGCTTGTTGTATTCCGATTGTTCCGCTTCGAGGCAGATCGCGGCCATCATCTCGACGGTCTCGACCGGGTACTTGCCCGATGCGGTCTCGGCCGAGGTCATGACGGCGTCGGTGCCGTCCAGCACGGCGTTGGCCACGTCCGACACTTCGGCGCGGGTCGGCACGGCGTTGACGATCATCGACTCCATCATCTGGGTCGCGGTGATCGCCAGTTTATTTGAGGCGCGCGCCATGCGGATCATGCGCTTTTGCAGCGCCGGCACGGCGGCGTTGCCCACCTCCACCGCGAGGTCGCCGCGCGCGACCATGATGCCGTCGGACGCGTCCAGGATTTCCTGCAGCACGGGGATGGCTTCGGCGCGCTCGATCTTGGCGATCATCATCGGCTTGTGGCCATACGGCTCGCCGGCGATGTTGGCCAGCTGGCGCGCCATTTCCATGTCGGTCGCGCTCTTCGGGAAGGAAATGGCGAGATAGTCGGCCTGGAAGCTCATCGCGGTCTTGATGTCTTCCATGTCCTTCGAGGTCAGGGCCGGCGCGGTCAGGCCGCCGCCCATGCGGTTGATGCCCTTGTTGTTCGACAGCTCGCCGCCGACCTTCACCGTGGTGCAGATCTCATGGCCGACGACCTTGTCGACGATCAGGACGATCAGGCCGTCGTTGAGCAGCAGCTTGTCGCCCGGCTTCACGTCGCGCGGCAGCGCCTTGTAGTCGAGACCGACACGTTCCTGGTTGCCCAGCTCGCCGTTCTCTCCCCACTTGGCGTCCAGGATGAACTTGTCGCCATTGTTCAGGAAGATCTTGCCCTCTTCAAATTTACCAACGCGGATCTTCGGACCTTGCATGTCGGCCATGATCGCCACTTCGGTGCCGCATTCGGCGGCGGCGCGGCGCACCAGCGCGGCGCGGTCGATGTGGTCCTGTGCCTTACCGTGCGAAAAGTTCAGGCGCACGACGTCGACGCCGGCGCGGATCATTTTCACGAGGATGTCGAAGTCGGTCGAGGCAGGGCCGATGGTGGCAACGATCTTGGTCGCGTTGTACAGAGGGCGCATGTGCTGAAATCCTTGATTCTGAAAAGAGAAGCGCAGCCCCGGGGGCTGCGCTGTGTTACTCGTTACTGGGCCTTACGCTGGAGCAGGATCTCGACTGCCGGCAGGGTCTTCCCTTCGAGGAATTCGAGGAAGGCGCCGCCGCCGGTGGAGATATAGCCGATCTTGTCGCCGATGTTGTACTTGGCAATCGCCGCCAGGGTGTCGCCGCCGCCAGCGATCGAGAAGCCCTTCGAGTCGGCAATCGCCATCGCGAGCGTCTTGGTGCCTTCGGCGAACTGGTCGAACTCGAACACGCCGACCGGGCCGTTCCAGACGATGGTGCCGGCCTTGGCCACCTGTTCGGCCAGCATGGCGGCGGTCTTCGGGCCGATGTCGAGGATCATGTCGTCGTCCGCCACATCCGCCACGTCCTTGACGGTGGCAGCCGCGGTCGGGCTGAATTCCTTGGCGCAGACCACGTCCACGGGAATCGGCACCGAGGCGCCGCGCGCGCTCATCATGTCGATGATCGATTTCGCTTCATTGACCAGGTCGTTCTCCGCCAGCGACTTGCCGATGTTCAGGCCGACGGCCTTCATGAAGGTGTTGGCGATGCCGCCGCCGACGATCAGGTTGTCGACCTTGCCGGCCAGGCTCTGCAGGATCGACAGCTTGGTCGAGACCTTCGAGCCGGCGACGATCGCCAGCAGCGGACGCTGGGGCTGGCCCAGGGCCTTGCCCAGTGCGTCGAGTTCGGCGGCCAGTAGCGGACCGGCCGCGACGATTGGTGCATACTTTGCGATGCCGTGGGTGGTCGCTTCCGCGCGGTGGGCGGTGCCGAAGGCGTCGTTCACGTAGACGTCGCACAGCTTGGCCATCTTCTGGGCCAGCTCGTCCGAATTTTTCTTCTCGCCCTTGTTGACGCGGCAGTTTTCCAGCAGCACGACCTGGCCCGGCGCGACGTCGACACCATCGACCCAGTCCTGCTTCAGCTCGACCGGCAGGCCAAGCAGTTCGGACAGGCGCTTGCCGACCGGCGCCAGGCTGTCTTCCTGCTTGAATTCGCCCTCGGTCGGACGGCCCAGGTGCGAGGTCACCATCACGGCGGCGCCGGCCTTCAACGCGGCCTGGATCGCCGGGACCGAAGCGCGGATGCGCGTGTCTTCGGTGATGTTGCCGGCGTCATCCTGCGGCACGTTCAGGTCGGCGCGGATGAAGACACGCTTGTTTTTCAGCGCATCGCGGTCGATCAGGTCTTGCAAGCGGGTGAAACTGAGAACGGCGTCCATGGCGACTCAACAGTGAAATAGTGAAAAAACGTTATTCTACCCTAGGGAGTGCCCCCAAAAACGTGTAGGAGGCGCAACAGTGTGAAGGCAAGCATGCCGAATACGATGGTCTGCAGCATATTCCGCCGCCACAGGTAGAAGCCGAGCGCGGCGATACCCGCCAGCAGCTTTGGATTGCCCAGTTCCAGGTGGGCATTGCCGGCACTGTCGAGCAGCAGGTCGGGGCCGATGATGGCCGCCAGCGCGCAGGCCGGCGCATAGCGCAGCATGTCCTGGATGCGCGGCGGGATGCTTACCTTGTGCCCGACCAGCCAGAACCCACTGCGGGTGATCGCGGTGGCCAGCGCCAGCACCACGATGACGGCCCAGATTTCCCAGTCAGCCATGGCGGCCCTTTCGTCGTTGAAGGATGTTTTCGGCTGCCAGCGCGGCCAGCATGCCGGCGACCACCGCCACCAGCAGGCCCAGCTTGTACGGAAAACCGTAGGCCAGCACCGCGACCGTGCCCGCGACCAGCACGCCGCACAGCGCGGCGCTGTTGACGATCAGCGGCACCGTGATGCACAGGATGGCCAGCGTGCCGGCGAAGCCCAGGCCCCATTCGGCGGGAATGGCGCTGCCGAGGAAGATGCCGATCAGGGAACCGGTCTGCCAGGCGCACCAGTTCGGGAACATCAGCCCCTTCAGGTAGGAAAGCTTGCCCTTGACCGGCACGGCCGTCGGGAAGCGCTGCAGGAACAGGGCAATCGTCAAGTCGCCGGAAATATAGCCGTAGAACAGGCGCTGGCGCCAGGGCAGGTGCGTGAAGTGCGGCGCCAGCAGGGCCGAGAAGATCACAAAGCGCAAATTCACCACCAGGGCGGTGGCGAAGATCACCCAGATCGGCGCATGCGCGAGGATCAGCGGCAGCGCCGCCAGCTGGGCGGAACCTGCGAACACGAGCAAGGTCATACCGCTGGCCTGCAGCACGGTGAGCCCGGTCTTGACCATCGCGATGCCAACGACCATGCCCCAGGCGGCGATGCCGAACAGGGTCGGCAAGCCGGTCTTGACGCCTTCGCGCCAGAGGGCGGGATCGTGCTCCTCGATGACTTGCGGTGTGGCTTGCGTAACGGGAGGCGCGCTCATGTCGCCTTCCTGCAACAGCCTGGATGAGGGAGTACAGCGGCAAAGCGAGAGAGGGCAAGCATGAAACTTTGGGAAGTGATGTAGGGTGGGCACTCCGTGCCCACGCGCTACGCACG
>DNCF01000470.1 GCA_003484545.1 Massilia sp.
CGGCGGCGGCCACAACATCGCAGGCAGCGCGCTGGTCAACGATGGCCTGGTGATCGACCTGAGCGCGATGCGCTCGGTGCAGGTGGCGCCGCACAAGAGGCGGGCCTGGGTCGAGGGCGGCGCCCTCCTGCGCGACGTCGACCACGAGACCCAGGCCTACGGGCTGGCGACGCCGCTCGGCATCAATTCCACCACCGGCGTGGCCGGCCTGACGCTCGGCGGCGGCTTCGGCTGGCTGACGCGGAAATACGGGATGACCGTCGATAACCTGGTCGGCGCCGACATCGTCACCGCCAGCGGCGAACGGCTGCACATCGACGCCGGCAACCACCCCGACCTGTTCTGGGCGGTCCGCGGCGGCGGCGGCAATTTCGGGGTGGTGACCACTTTCGAGTTCGCGCTGCACGAGGTCGGTCCGATGGTCACCGGCGGCCTGGTCGTCTTTCCGTTTGCCCAGGCCGCATCGGTGCTGCGCAAATACCGCGACTATGTCGAGGCCATGGACGAGAGCCTGTCGGTCTGGGCGGTGCTGCGCGGGGCGCCACCCCTGCCCTTCCTGCCGCCGGCCGTGCACGGCACCGGGATCGTGGCGCTGGCCTTCTTCTCGCCCTTGCCGGCGGATCAGGTGCAAGGGGCGATTGCCGACGTGCGCGCGTTCGGCGAGCCGGTCGGCGAGCACGTCGGCGCCGTGCCCTACAGCGCCTGGCAGCAGGTCTTCGATCCGCTGCTGGTGCCGCCCGCCCGCAATTACTGGAAGTCGCACAACTTCACCGCGCTCAGCGACGCCGCCCTCGACGTGGTCATCGCCTATGCCGGCCGGCTGCCCTCGAGCCAGAGCGAAATCTTCCTCGGGCTGATCGGCGGCGCGGCGAACAAGCATGCCCCGGACGAGATGGCCTATCCGCACCGCGCCGCGCTGTACGCGATGAACGTGCACACGCGCTGGGAGGATCCGCAGGACGATGCCACCTGCCTGGCCTGGGCGCGCGAGTTCTTCAAGGCGGCGGCGCCCCATGCGGCCGGCAGCGTCTACATCAACTTCCTCAACGAGGACGAGGTCGACCGCATCGCCGAAGCCTACGGGCCGAACTACCGCCGGCTCAAGGAGATCAAGGCGAAATACGATCCGGACAACCTGTTCCGCACCAACCAGAACATCCTGCCTGGCCCTTGAGGCATCCCGAGACCGGGCGGCCGGCCACCCATGTACCTGCCCGAACCGGCACTCTGTCGAACCTGTTTACGCCGCCGGGCAAGGCGCGGTGTCGCCCGCCCTCGCTGGGCCCGGCACGGGAATGGTGCAAGCGTCTGCGGACATGCGAATCGCAATGAATGGACCCATTGTTATTAGAGCGTTGTTTCTAAACATCTTTTAATTATTAAAATGCTCACTTTCCCGCTGTAATTACATGTTTCTTTATGACACTGATGCAGCCTGAACTATATTGATCAAACCATGCCGACTGTAGGGTTATGCAGCGCCGTTACGCATTGACATCTGACAGCCTTTTTATTGTTTTGATCAGAGAAGATATGAAATTCAACGACTTCAGAATCGGCGCCCGTCTCGGCGGCGCCTTCGCCGCCGTCCTCGTCCTGATGGGCGCCATGCTCGTCACCGCCCTCTGGCAACTCGAACGAATTGCCGAAGCCAAAACTGAAATGGCCGAGACCAGCCACAAGGCCAGGCTGGCCAAGGAGTGGCTCGAGGGCATTGCCACCAATGGCGTGCGCACCTTGGCCAAGGCCAAGAGCATCAATCCGGCCGATGAGCAGCAATACGACAGCGAGATGAAAGCCGTCAGCGCCAGGGTCAGTACGGTGCAGAAGGAACTGGCGTCGCTGGTCAGGAGCGAGCAAGGCAAGTCGCTGCTGACCGCCGTGGCCGAGCAGCGCAAGCGCTACACGGCGATCCGCGACGATGCCTTCCGGCGCAAGGCCGAACTGGGCATGGACGGCACGTTCAAGGCCGTCGTCGCCGACAGGCTCATGCCGGCGATGCGCGATTACGTCGCGTCGGTACAAGCCGTGGCCGACTACCAGGACACGCTCTTCGCCGCTGCCAGCACCCACATCGACACCGTGTACGCGAACGCGAAACGGCTCCTGCTCGGCATGGGCCTGCTGGCCCTGGCCTGCGGCACCGTGTTCGCCACGCTCCTGACGCGCAGCATTACACGTCCCCTGGCGCACGCGGTCGGGCTGGCGCAACAGGTCGCGTCCGGCGACCTCACGGCACGGATCGATGTGACCTCGCGCGACGAGGTCGGCCAGCTGCTGGCGGCGCTCAGGCACATGAACGACAGCCTGCTGAAGACCGTCACCGAAGTGCGTATTGGCACCGAGACCATCGTCACCGCTTCCCGGCAGATCGCCAGCGGCAACCTCGACCTCTCCTCCCGTACCGAGGAGCAGGCCAGCTCGCTGGAGGAAACCGCATCGTCGATGGAAGAACTGACCGGCACCGTACGCCAGAACGCGGACCACGCGCGCCAGGCCAATACGCTGGCGCAGAGCGCCTCGGCGCTTGCCGCGCGCGGCGGCGAAGTCGTCTCGCAGGTGGTCACGACCATGGCGTCGATTAACGCGTCGTCGAAAAAAATCGGCGACATCATCGCCGTCATCGACGGGATCGCCTTCCAGACGAACATCCTGGCGCTGAATGCCGCGGTCGAGGCGGCACGCGCCGGCGAGCAGGGACGCGGCTTCGCGGTCGTCGCCGGCGAAGTGCGCAACCTGGCGCAACGCTCGGCCGCCGCGGCCAAGGAAATCCGCGGCCTGATCGGCGACTCGGTCGCCAAGGTCGACATGGGCGGACAACTGGTCGAGCAGGCGGGATCGACGATGCTGGAGATCGTCCAGGGCATCACACGCGTTACCGATATCATGTCCGAGATCGCGTCGGCCAGCGCCGAACAGACGATGGGCATCGAGCAGGTCAACGCCGCGATCACCCAGATGGACGACGTCACCCAGCAGAATGCCGCCCTGGTGGAACAGGCGACCGCCGCGGCCGCGTCGCTCGAGGAGCAGGCCGACGCGCTGGCGCGCCTGGTGAGCACCTTCAAGGTCGAGGGAAGCGACCACGACACGGCGGGCAAAACCGCTGCCCTGTCCCGTCACCACGCCAGCATGCCGGCCCGGCCCATGCTTGCCGGCTTGGCCTGAGGCGTTCGACGCTAGCGGCCGGACTCCTTGTCCAGGTAGGCCCGCACCCCGCGCGTGAACACGAGGGGGAACACGCTGGCATGATCCTCGCCCTCGAAGACCTCGAGCCGTGTCTTCAGGCCACGATAGGGGCGGCTGTTCAGGGCGGCGTCGAATTCCTTCAGGTCGGCGACCATGTCGGCCTCTTCCTCCTCGCGCGAACGCCGCTTGCCGGGAGCGAGCGTCTCGCGCGCGCCGATGCCGAAGTAGACCGAGGCCGGCAGGTCGCGCCGCGTCCGCGCGGCTGCCTTCTCGCGCTCGAACATCACGCCGCGGTCGAACCACAGCGACGGGCTGCCGAGGATGTAGTGCTCGAAGGTGGCGGGGCGGGTCAGCAGCACTTCCAGCCCCAGCAGGCTGCCGTAGGAATGGCCGACGAAGACCTTGCGTCCCATGTCGGCGCGGTACTGGGCGGCGACCAGCGGGAACACCTCGTCGGCGATGAAGCGGCCGTAGGCGCCCGCTTCGCCGAAGGCCGGTGCGCGGCCGGGCATGTCGGAGCGGTGGCCGGACCCGCGCGGCGTGCTCGGCGTGTAGTCGCGACGGCGGCTATGGACCGCGCTGTCGCCCCTGGCGTAAGACAGGCCGACGACGATGACCTCCTCCATCCCGGCGTGCTTCGCCAGGCGCTGGGCGATCGACCGCACCACCGGGAAGGCGTAGTTGGCGTCGGTGACGAACAGCACCGGGTAGCGCCGGGTCGTGTTGCGATAGGACTCGGGCAACGCGACCAGCAGCTGGTAGTCGCGCTTGAGCGCACTCGCGTGGATGTCGCGCACTTCGGTGCCGTCGAGCTGGTAGGACGGGGGCGTGGCGGCGGCGGCGCCGCATGCCAGGCAGAGGACCAGTGCCAGGGCGGAGAGTCGTGGTTTCAAGCGTGCTCCTTGTAATCGTCGGTGGGGTGGTCGGACAGGTGGGTCGATTCTGCGGCGGCGCGCGCAGGCCGGCAGCAGGAAGGTGACGAAACGCCGCTTCCGCGGGACGGACGGCGGCGCGGCGGCGGCCCGGCCACAGTTGCCACTGATATACTTTTATCGATGAAGCACCGCCTCCTTTCCCGCCTTCCTTTCCCCCTCTTTTCGCTCCCGCCGGCAGCCAGGACCATCGCCCTCGCCCTGCTCGCGTGGACGGCCATCAGCGCGCTGGGCGCCCTGCAGACCTACAGCGACAACCTGCGCGGCGGCGTCGACAGCCACTATCCGGCCCTGTTCGTGACCTGGTTCGCCGAGTATGCGCTGCCGCTGTTCGTCCTCAGCGTCGGCCTGAGCCGGGTCCTGGCGCGCTGGCCCGGCCTGATCGAGCGTCCGCGCAACGTCCTGCTGCTGTTCGTCGGCCTGGTCCTGGTGTTCCAGCCCGCGCAGTGGACCTGGATGGCCTGGCTGCGCGGCTACCTCGACGCCGCCAGCCTCGGCGACCCCTGGCAGCTGCTGCGCAAGATGCTGCTGGTCGGCTGGTTCTCGACCACCGGCACCTTTGCCGCCATCCTCGCCCTGCATTACTGGCGCCGCGCGCGCGAGCGCGAACTGGCCTGGCGGCGCGCGCAGACCGACATGCTCAACCTGCGCCTGGCGCTCGAGGAGCAGCGCACCCTCGCCCTGCGCGCCCAGCTCGAGCCGCACTTCCTGTTCAACGCCCTGAACGCGATCAGCGCGCTGGTGCGCGACGGCGACAAGGCGCTGGCGCTGGGCGGCATCGGCCGGCTGAGCGACCTGCTGCGCTACGCCCTGTCGGCCAGCGCGCGCAACAGCACCACGGTCGCGGCCGAACTCGATTTCGTGCGCGACTACCTCGACCTGCAGCGCCTGCGCTACGGCGAGCGGCTGCGCGTGCACGTCGAGGGCGCGGACGACCTGCTGTACGAGGTCGCATGCCCGCCCCTGCTGCTGCAACCGCTGATCGAGAACGCCCTGCGCCACGACCTCGACTGCCGCGCCGGTCCGGGTGACATCCGCCTGTGTTTCGAACGCGAAGGCGATGCGCTGGCGATCCGCGTCACCAATCCCGCCGGCGGCGGCGTGTCGCCGAATCCCGGCGCCGGACTGGGGCTCGCCAACACGCGCGAGCGCCTGCGCCTGATGCATCCGGGCGCCTCGCTGCACGCCGGCCTGGCGGGCGGGCGCTTCGTGGCCGAGGTCCGGCTGCCGCTGGCGGACCTGGACTAGGGCGATGGCGATGCGCTACCTGATCGTCGACGACGAAGCGCCGGGCCGGACCAACCTGCGGCTGGCGATGGCCGCCCATCCGGACTGGATGCTGGTGGCCGAATGCGAGGGCGCGGCGGCCGCGCGCGCGGTCCTCGCCGGCCAGGACGTCGACCTGGTCTTCCTCGACATCCAGATGCCGGCCGAGTCGGGCCTGGCGCTGGCGCGCGAG
>DNCF01000468.1 GCA_003484545.1 Massilia sp.
GTCGACCTTGATCGTGTCGCCCGGCTTGACCATCAGCTCGATGACCTCGACTTCCTTGAAGTCACCGATGTCAGGGACTTTGACTTCCACAATGCTCATAGTGTTAGCTCCGTTATTTTTTATCTGGCTGAAAGGTAGAGACGCGCCAACCCTTTTCTCCCGAGGGGCGCCCCGCAGGGCCACCCTCGGTTTCAAGGATCAGCGCAACACCACTCGCATCGGTTACTGGGTCACCGGATTCGGCTTGTTGGCGTCGATGCCGTACTTGGCGATCGCCTGGGCCACGACGGCCTTGTCGATCTTGCCTTCGTCGGCCAGCGCGCGCAGGGCGGCGACGGTGACGTAGTAGCGGTTCACCTCGAAGAACTCGCGCAGTTTCACACGCGAGTCCGAGCGGCCGAAGCCGTCGGTGCCGAGCACCTTATAGGTGCGGTCCTTCGGCATGTAGGCGCGGATCTGCTCGGCGAACAGGCGCATGTAGTCGGTGGTCGCGACGATCGGGCCGGTCGTGTTCTGCATCAGCGAGGTCACGTAAGGCACGCGCTGCTCGGCATCCGGGTTGACCATGTTCCAGCGCTCGCAATCCTGGCCGTCACGCGCCAGCAGCGTCAGCGACGGTGCGGACCAGATGTCGGCGGCGACGCCCCAGTCGTTCTTCAGCAGCTCGGCGGCGAAGATGGATTCGCGCAGGATGGTGCCGCAGCCGATCAGCTGGACGCGGTTCGCCGCTTCCTTGTCGCCCTCCTGGAACAGGTACATGCCCTTCAGGATGCCTTCTTCCTGGCCGGCTTTGAGGCCCGGCTGCTCGTAGTTCTCGTTCATGATGGTGATGTAGTAGAACACGTCTTCCTGTTCTTCCACCATGCGGCGCAGGCCGTCACGGATGATCACCGCCACTTCGTGGCCGAAGGTCGGGTCGTACGGCAGGCAGTTCGGAACGGTCGCCGCGATGATGTGGCTGTGGCCGTCCTCGTGCTGCAGGCCCTCGCCGTTCAGCGTGGTGCGGCCGGCGGTGCCGCCCATCAGGAAGCCGCGCGCACGGATGTCGCCCGCCAGCCAGACCAGGTCGCCCACGCGCTGCATGCCGAACATCGAGTAGAACGTGTAGAACGGGATCATGGTGCGGTTGTTCGACGAGTACGAGGTCGCCGCGGCGATCCACGAGCTCATGCCGCCCGCTTCGTTGATGCCTTCCTGCAGGATCTGGCCGGCCTTGTCTTCGCGGTAGTACATGACCTGGTCCTTGTCGACCGGTTCGTACAGCTGGCCCTGCTGGTTGAAGATGCCGATCTGGCGGAACAGGCCTTCCATGCCGAAGGTACGCGATTCGTCGACCAGGATCGGGACGATGCGCTGGCCCAGGCTCTGGTCTTTCAGCAGGCTGGTCAGCACGCGGACGTAGGACTGGGTGGTCGAGATCTCGCGGCCCGGCGCGGTCGGCTCGAGCACGGCCTTGAACGATTCCAGCGGCGGCACGACGAGCTGCTCGTCGGCCTTCGAACGGCGCTGCGGCAGGTAGCCGCCGAGGGCCTTGCGGCGCTCGTGCAGGTACTTCATTTCAGGCGCGTCGTCGGACGGCTTGAAGAACGGGATCTCGGCCAGCTTGTCGTCGGGAATAGGGATGTTGAAGCGGTCGCGCATTTCGCGGATCGCTTCGTCGTCCAGCTTCTTCGTCTGGTGCGCGGTATTGCGCGCCTCGCCCGACTTGCCCATGCCGAAGCCCTTGACGGTCTTCACCAGCAGCACGGTCGGCGAGCCCTTGTTCTCCTGCGCGTTCTTGAACGCGGCATAGATCTTGTGCGGGTCGTGACCGCCGCGGGTCAGGCGCCAGATGTCGTCGTCGCTCATGTTGGCGACCATCTTCAGCAGCTCGGGGTGCTTGCCGAAGAAGTGCTTGCGCACGTAGGCGCCATCCTTGGCCTTGTAGTTCTGGTATTCGCCGTCGACGGTTTCCATCATCACGCGCTGCAGGATGCCGTCCTTGTCCTTCGACAGGAGCGCATCCCACTGCGAGCCCCAGATGACCTTGACGACGTTCCAACCGGCGCCGCGGAAGTCCGCTTCCAGTTCCTGGATGATCTTGCCGTTGCCGCGCACCGGGCCGTCCAGGCGCTGCAGGTTGCAGTTGACGACCATGACCAGGTTGTCGAGCTGCTCGCGCGCGGCCATGCCGATCGCGCCCATCGATTCCGGCTCGTCCATCTCGCCATCGCCGCAGAAGACCCAGACCTTGCGGTTGTCGGTCTTGGCGATGCCGCGCGCGTGCAGGTACTTCAGGAAGCGCGCCTGGTAGATCGCCATCAGCGGGCCGAGACCCATCGAGACGGTCGGGAACTGCCAGAAGTCCGGCATCAGTTTCGGGTGCGGATACGACGACAGGCCCTTGCCGTCGACTTCGCGGCGGAAGTTCAGCAGCTGGTCTTCGCTCAGGCGGCCTTCGAGGAAGGCGCGCGCGTAGATGCCCGGCGAGCTGTGGCCCTGGATGTAGAGCAGGTCGCCGCCGTGCTCTTCGGTCGGGGCGTGCCAGAAGTGGTTGAAGCCGATGCCCAGCATGTTCGCCAGCGAGGCGAAGGAGGAGATGTGGCCGCCCAGGTCGCCGTCGGCGCGGTTGGCCTTGACCACCATCGCCATCGCGTTCCAGCGCATCCACGAGCGCAGGCGCTCTTCGTATTCGAGGTTGCCCGGGCAGTTCACGTTCAGGTGCGCCGGGATGGTGTTCACGTAGGCGGTGTTGCTCGAGAACGGGATGTGGGCGCCGCGGCGGCGCGCCAGGTCGACCAGGCGCTCCATCAGGTAGTGGGCGCGTTCGGTACCTTCGTTTTCGATGACCGCCTCTAGCGCGTCGAGCCATTCCTTGGTCTCGAGGGCGTCCGGGTCATTGGCGGCCTGGGCCGTCAATTGATCGAGTTGAGCTGACATATCAGTGCGTCTCCTTGGTTTGTGCCCCACCCCGATCCCCAGATCGCCGGCGGCGGATTTGATGAACAGTAAACATGAAATTAAGCCGTGCGATTCTACCAGTGCACTTAGGCTTTTTCAAATTACGATATTTCGTTTCATAATATGGAATTACCAATGCTTTCAGCATGTTTTTCGTAGGGTGGGTTCTCGAACCCACGCTGTATGAACGCATGCGTCATCGAAACGCAAGCGCAGGTCCGTGCATGCAAGAATGGTCGTTGTCATGCAGCGCGATGTCACATCGGTTCGACAGCGTGGGTTCGAGAACCCACCCTACGACCCCGCAACAGGACGTGGCCGCCTCAAGCGCCCCGATCCATCACGCTCCCTCATCCTTGGTCACCCGGTAAATATGACAACGAAGCGCGCAGCGCGGCGCGCGATACCCGTGCCGGCCTTATAATTTCATCTTTGTCCAGTGATGAGCCCCACCATGCCAGCCCAACTGATCGACGGAGTCAAACTTTCCCAACAACTGCGCGCCGATATCGCCGAACGCGCGGCCAAACTCAGCGCTGCAGGCCAGCAGCCGGGCCTGGCCGTGATCCTGGTCGGCGAAGACCCGGCCAGCCAGGTCTACGTACGCAACAAGGTCAAGGCCTGCGGCGACGTCGGTTTTCATTCGGTGCTGGAGAAATACGACGCCGACCTGCTTGAGTCCGCCCTGCTGGCGCGCATCGCCGCCCTGAACGAGGATCCGAGCATCCACGGCATTCTGGTGCAGATGCCCCTGCCCAGGCACATCAACCCGAGCAAGGTCATCGAGGCGATCGCCACAAGCAAGGACGTCGACGGCTACTCGGTGCTGTCGGCCGGCGAACTGGTCGCCAACCTGCCGGGTTTCCGCCCCTGCACGCCTTACGGCTGCATGAAGCTGATCGAGTCGACCGGCTTCGACCTGCGCGGCAAGCATGCCGTCGTCATCGGCCGCTCGAACACCGTCGGCAAGCCGATGGCCCTGCTGCTCTTGCAAGCCAACGCCACCGTCACCATCTGCCATAGCGCGACGCCGGACCTGGGCTACCACACCCGCCAGGCCGACGTGATCGTCGCCGCCGTCGGCCGCCGCAATACCGTCACCGCCGACATGGTCAAGCCGGGCGCGATCGTGATCGACGTCGGCATGAACCGCGACGACGCCGGCAAGCTGTGCGGCGACGTCGACTTTGCCGGCGTCAGCGAAGTGGCTGCCCACATCACGCCGGTGCCGGGCGGTGTCGGCCCGATGACGATCACCATGCTCCTGATGAATACCGTCGAGTCCGCGGAGCGCGTGCTCGGCAAGCGCCAGGAACAGCTGGCCCAGGCCACGGGCATGGATCCGAAGCCGGGCGTCGCTTGATTAAATAAGCGAGATCGCTCCCTCGGGGGCGATTTCCGAACCCTAGGAAGGAACACCATGAGCATTGACACCAGTAATCCCCTTCTCGATTTCTCGGGCCTGCCGCGCTTCGACCTGTTCCGTCCGGAACACGTCACGCCAGCCATCGAGCAACTGATCAAGGAAGCCGCCGAGGTGGTGGCCAAGCTCGAAGCGCCGAGCGACAACGTGACCTGGGACAATTTCGTGGTGCCGCTGGAAGAAGCGACCGAACGCCTGGGCCGCGCCTGGGGCATCGTCAACCACCTGAACCACGTGGCCGACACCCCCGAGCTGCGCGCCACCTACAACGAGAACCAGCCGAAGGTCACCGAGTTCTGGACCACCCTGGGCCAGAACGAGCTTCTCTTCGACAAGTACAAGGCGATCCGCGCCAACCCGGACTTCGTCAACCTGTCGCCGGCCCGCAAGCGCATCGTCGAGAACGCCCTGCGCGACTTCCGCCTGGGCGGCGCCGAGCTGCCGGCCGACAAGAAAGAGCGCTTCGCCGCGATCCAGGAACAGCACGCGGCCATTTCCACCCGCTTCTCGGAAAACGTGCTCGACGCCACCAACGACTACAAGCTGGTCGTCGAGAACGAAAGCGAACTGGCCGGCATCCCCGACGACGTGAAGGCCGCCGCGCGCGCCGCAGCCGAACGCGAAGGCAAGGCCGGCTGGCAATTCACCCTGCATTTCCCGTCCTACTTCCCGGTACTGCAGTTCGCCGACAACCGCGCCCTGCGCGAGACTATCTACCGCGCCAGCGCCACCAAGGCGTCGGACGCCGGCACCGTGTTCAGCGAACTGGAAAAGTGGGACAACACCGGGAACATCGCCACCCTCCTCAAGCTGCGCGACGAGGAAGCCAAGCTGCTCGACTACCGCAACTTCGCGGAAGTGTCGCTGGTGCCGAAGATGGCCGAAAGCCCCGAGCACGTGATCAGCTTCCTGGAAGACCTGGCGCGCCGCGCCCGTCCCTTCGCCGAAAAGGACCTGGCCGAACTGCGCGCCTTCGCGAAAGACGAGCTCGGGATCGAGGACATGCAGGCCTGGGACGTGGCCTATGCCTCGGAAAAGCTGCGCGAGAAGCGCTATGCCTTCTCGGCCCAGGAAGTGAAGGAATACTTCCCCGAGCACAAGGTCATCGAGGGCCTGTTCAAGGTCGTGCAAAATTTGTTCTCAGTCGAGATCCAGCCGGACACCGCCCCGGTCTGGCACCCGGACGTCCGTTTTTACCGCATCGAACGCGACGGCGAGCTGATCGGCCAGTTCTACTTCGACCTGTACGCGCGCGCCGGCAAGGGCCAGGGTGCGTGGATGGACGACGCCCGCGGACGCCGCACCACCACCGGCGGCATCATCCAGACGCCGGTCGCCTACCTGACCTGTAACTTCACGCCGCCCGCGCTTGTCGACGGCAAGCTGCAGCCCTCGCTGTTCACGCACGACGAAGTCACGACCTTGTTCCACGAATTCGGCCACGGCCTGCACCACATGCTGACCGAAGTCGAGGAGCTGTCGGTGTCGGGCATTTCGGGCGTCGAATGGGATGCGGTCGAGCTGCCCTCGCAGTTCATGGAAAACTTCTGCTGGGAGTGGGACGTGCTGCAAGGCATGACCGCCCACGTGAAGACCGGCGAACCGCTGCCGCGCGCCCTGTACGAGAAGATGCTGGCGGCGAAGAACTTCCAGTCGGGCATGCAAACCCTGCGCCAGGTGGAGTTCTCGCTGATCGACATGCACCTGCACTACGACTTCGACCCGAACAGCCAGCAGACCGTGCAGGAACTGATCGACGACGTGCGCCAGAAGTTCGCGGTACTGATCCCGCCCTCCTTCAACCGCTTCCAGCACTCCTTCGGCCACATCTTCGCCGGCGGCTACGCGGCCGGCTACTACAGCTACAAGTGGGCCGAGGTGCTGTCG
>DNCF01000469.1:0-162 GCA_003484545.1 Massilia sp.
GCCAGCGCTTGAGCAGCCAGCGCGCCAGCGCCAGGCTGATCGAGAGGGCGATCGCGGCCAGGCCGGCCGACTGCAGCAGCAGGGTCCACAGCTGCGAGGCGAGCTTGCGCTCGTCGAAGGAGAGGCGCAGCACGCCGTAGTCCTTGCCGCCGACCGCGACCA
>DNCF01000469.1:360-8553 GCA_003484545.1 Massilia sp.
CCTTGCCGCCGACCGCGACCACGCGGTTGACGTCGAACAGCTCGCGTCCGACGCGCCGGGTCAGCCAGTCGGGCGCCGAAGCGTGATAGTCGATGGCGGGCGCGTCGACCCGGATCACGCCGCCGCCGAGGTCGATGAAGACGGCGCTGCGAAACGGCGACTGCACCATCATCGTCGACAGGGTGCGCTTGACGGTGTCGTAGTCGCCGATCACGGCGCTGTCCTCGACCGCGCGCGAGGCGACTTCGACCAGGGTGTAGGCGGCGTCCTGGGTTTCGTCGATATGCTGCAGGAACTGGTGACGGTAGAAGATGCCGAGGCCGCCGCCGACGAAGACCAGCATGCTCAGCGCGAACAGCGTGAACACGCGGCCCACGAGCGAGCGCGGCAAGAGCATGAGGTGCAGGCGCCTGAACATCGGCCGCTCGCTTAACGCAGTTCGGCCGGCGCGGCCTGGTAGAAGCTGCGGTAGGCGGCGTAGTCGGCGTCGCCGGCGGCGACGAACGAGAGCGGCTCGGGCGCATGCACCAGTTCGGCGGCGGCTTCCAGGATGCGCCGGCCCTCGGGATCGCGGTGCATGTTGAGGAAGGCGTCGGCCACCGCGCGCACCTGTTCGGCCGGCACCCGCGGCGAGGCCATCAGCGCCAGGTCGTTGAACGGGGCCGAACTCCACAGCACGCGGAAGCGCTTGTCCTCGCGCCCGCTGTAGTTCTCGACCAGCTGCGAGTTCGCGCCCGCCGCCTTGGCCCGGCCGCTGAACAGCTGGGTGAAGGCGGCATCCATGTTGCCGGCGAAGGCGACCGTGACCGGCACGTTCTGGCGCAGCAGCTGGGCATAGGTCACCTTGTAGGCGATCAGCGCTTCCGGGCCGGGAAACACCACGATGCTGTTCGCCAGGTCGCTCAGGCGCCGCACCGGCGAATCTACCGGCACCACGATCTGGGCCCGCACGGGCTCGGCGTTGCGGCGGCCGAACACGGTCCAGCCCATCTTCATGCGCTCGGGGCTGAACAGGTGGTTGGTGAAGGCGAAGTCGACTTCCTTGGCCAGCACGAAACTGGTGGTGTCGGCCGAGGTGCGGCCGAGCTTCAGGTTCAGGTGCACGCCGCTCTTGCCGGACACGTAGCGCACGATCGGGTTCCAGAAGCTGGCCGAGACCTGCAGGTTGTATTGGTTAACCGGCGAGAAGTTATACGTCGGGGGCTCGGCGGCCGCGGCCTGGCCGCACAGCAGGGGAAGCAGGAGCAGGGCCAGGCCTGCGCGGGTCATCGTACGCATGGTGTCGGAGAACAGGGGGAGTCGAACGCGCGCGGGAATGCGCTGGCCGATGACTATAGCACATTTCGTACAGACAATACTTGTGGGAAATATTGCAGCGTTGCAACGGTGACACTGCCGATGTCGTTGCTTAATCGACAGCTTTTCCAGTATGAAAAATGATGCGCCCCGTCTCGGGCCGCAGGGCCGGCGGTGCGACCGTGCGAGCCGCGCCGCCGTAAGTGATGCGCCGCCCACGCGGCGATCGTTGGCGGCAGGTCATCCGGCCCGGTACCGGAGCCGCTCACGATGAAGCGTGACGGCCGCAAGCTCCTCAGAACTGCTCGTCCGGCCGCAGATAACGCCACTGCCCCTGCGGCAGCTCGCCCAGCTTGACGCGGCCGATGCGCACGCGCTTCAGGCCGATCACTTTCAGCCCGACCATTTCGCACATGCGGCGGATCTGGCGCTTCTTGCCTTCACGCAGGGTGAAGCTGAGCTGGTCCTCGTTCTGCCAGCGCACCTTGGCCGGCAGCAGCGGCTTGCCGTCCATCCACAGCCCGTGGTTGAGCTTTTTCAGGTCGCTGTCGGGCAGCTTGCCGGGCCGCGTGTACTGCACCCGCACCAGGTATTCCTTGTCGATGCTGGTGTCCTGGCCGATCAGCTGCTTGGCGATGCGGCCGTCCTGGGTCAGCACCAAGAGGCCCACCGAGTCGATGTCGAGGCGGCCGGCCGGCACCAGCGAGCGCAGCTGGGTCGGGTGAAAATGTTCGTCGGACGGGTCCTCGGCCCAGCGGTTCTCCGGCTTGATCAGGGCCACCGCCGGCGTGTAGCCGTCCTCGGCCTGGCCGCTGACGTAGCCGACCGGCTTGTTGATCAGGATCGTCACGCGCTTGGACTGCTCGGCCGCGGCCTGGCGCTCGACCGTGATGCGCTGCGAGGGCAGCACCTTGCTGCCCAGTTCGGAAACCACCTTGCCGTCGACCCGCACCCAGCCGCGCGCGATCCATTCATCGGCTTCGCGGCGCGAGCACAGGCCGAGTTCGGACATTCGTTTGGACAGGCGGAGCGGTTCGGTCATAAGGCAAAAACAATAAAGGAAAAAGTCAGATGGCCAGCGCGTCGAGCAGCTCGGTCTCGAGCTGGACTTGCACGCGCGGGTTGTTCAAATTGGGGCCGTCGATCAGGAACACGTCCTCGACGCGTTCGCCCAGCGTCATGATCTTGGCGGTGTGCAGGTTGATGCGATGGCGGGTCAGCACGTTGGCGATCGCGTACAGCAGGCCGGTGCGGTCGTGGGCGGCGATCGAGAGCAGGTAGTACTGGCCGCGCTCGTCCGGCCGCAGTTCGACGGTCGGGGTGATCGGGAAGTGGCGCGACAGGCGCGACAGGCGCGCGCGGGTCGGCGGCGGCAGCGGCGCGTTCGATCCCAGCAGCTCGCACAGCTCGTGCTCGATCAGGCTGATGATGTCGCGGTAGTGCTTCGCGAAGTTCTCCTCGGTGACGAGGAAGGTGTCGAGCGCGTAGCCGTCGCGCGTGGTGTGGATTTTCGCGTCGAGGATGCTGAAGTTCTTGCGGTCGAAGTAGCTGCAGATGCGCGCGAACAGGTCGGGCTGGTCCTTGACGTAGACCGTCACCTGCAGGCCTTCGCCGATCGGCGCCAGGCGCGCCTTCACCACCGGCTTGACGCTCTTGATCTTGTCGTGCAGGCAGCGTGTCTGCCAGGCGATGTCGGAGGCGTCGTGGCGCAGGAAGTAGACCACGTCGAGCTGGTCCCACAGGGCCTCGTGGGCGTCGCTCGGCAGCCCGAACAGGCGCAGCGTGGCCAGCGCTTCCTGCTGGCGCATGCGCAGCTCGCGGTCGGTCGAGTGCGGCTCGCCGCCGAGCACGCGCAGGGTGATCCGGTACAGGTCCTCCAGCAGCTTGGCCTTCCAGGCGTTCCACACCTTGGGGCTGGTGCCGCGGATGTCGGCCACCGTCAGCAGATAGAGCGCGGTCAGGTGGCGCTCGTCCCTGACCACGCCGGCGAAGGCCTGGATCACGTCCGGGTCCGACAGGTCCTGCTTCTGCGCCACCTGCGACATGGTCAGGTGCTGCTCGACCAGGAATGCCACCAGTTCGGTGTCGGCGTCGGACAGGCCGTGCTCGCGGCAGAATTCGAAGGCGTCGACCCGCCCGAGCTCGGAGTGGTCGCCGCCGCGGCCCTTGGCGATGTCGTGGAACAGGGCGGCCACGTACAGCAGCCAGCGGTCGCGGAAATTCGCGATCAGCTGGCTGCAGAACGGGTATTCGTGGGCATGTTCGCTCATCGTGAAGCGGCGCAGGTTACGCACCACCATCATGATGTGCTGGTCCACCGTGTACACGTGGAAGAGGTCGTGCTGCATCTGGCCGACGATGCGCCGGAAGTTCGGCAGGTAGCGCCCGAGCACGCCGAAGTCGTTCATGCGCCGCAGCGCGTGCACCAGGCCGACCGGCGCCTTCAGGATGCGCAGGAAATTCGCCTTGTTGCCCGGGTCGGCGCGGAAGGCCTCGTCGATCAGGTTGCGCGCATGCCAGAGCGCGCGCGTGGTGCGCGCCGTCATGCCCTTGAGGTCGGGGCGCTCGGTCATGGCGACGAAGATCTCCAGCACCGCCGGAGGATGGGTCTCGAAGGTGTCGTCGCGCGCGATGTCGATGAAACCGTTGACGTCGTTAAAGCAGGCGTTGATCGGGCGCGGCACCGCGGGCTGGGGAAACAGCTGGGCCTCGATGTTCTGCAGCAGGATGGTGTTCAGCTGGGTGACGGTCTTGGCGGCCCAGTAGTAGCGCTGCATGAGGTACTCGCTGGCGCGGCGCGCACCCTCGCCCGGCGGATCGGACACCAGCCCGAACGACTCGGCGATCGCGGTCTGGACGTCGAACAGCAGGCGGTCTTCGCGCCGGCCTGTCTGCAGGTGCAGCCGCACGCGGATGTCCTTGAAGGCGCGTTCCTTTTCCATCAGCTGGCGCGCTTCCACGCGCGTGATCAGGCCGCGCGTGGCCAGCTGGCCCCAGGAGTTGGCCAGGCCTGATGCCTTCGCCACCCACAGGATCACCTGCAGGTCGCGCAGCGCGCCCGGGCTTTCCTTGCAATTCGGCTCCAGCGCGAAGGCGGTGTACTCGTATTTCGCATGGCGCAGGCGCATCTCGGCGGTCTTGGCCTGGAAGAAGGCCTGCGGGTCGAGCGCCTCGCGGTAGCGCTTCTGCAGCTGGGCGAACAGCGCCGCGTCGCCGGTCACCAACCGCGCCTCGAGCAGGCTGGTCTGGACCGTGATGTCGGCGCTCGATTCGAGCATGCACTCGTCGACCGTGCGGATGCTGTGGCCGATCTCCAGCCCCAGGTCCCACAGCAGCTGGACCAGGTTCTCGAGCTTGGCCTGGGTGATCGCGTCGGGCGGGGCGCCCAGCAGGATCAGGACGTCGACGTCGGAATGGGGGAACAGTTCGCCGCGCCCGTAGCCCCCGACGCCGACCAGGGCGGTGTGGGCGGGCAGGGCGGCCACGCGCCAGGCGTCGACCAGGATGCCGTCGACGCAGCGGCGCAGGCTGCGCAGCAGCTTCTCGGGCCGGTCGTCGCGGCGGAAGCGCTCGAACAGGGCCTGGCGTTCGGCCTTCAGGCGCTGCTTCAGTTCCGGACGGGCCTGGTCGAGCTGGGCGGCGGACATGGCGTGGCCTTTACGCCGGGACGGCGGCGGACGGCAGCACGATGGCCGGCGGCGGCGGCGTGCCCGCGGACATGGTCAGGACCTCGTAGCCGGTCTCGGTCACCAGGATCATGTGCTCCCACTGGGCAGACAGGCTGCGGTCCTTGGTCTTGATGGTCCAGCCGTCGGGCAGTGCCTTGATCTCGCGGCGGCCGGCGTTGATCATCGGCTCGATGGTGAAGATCATGCCCGGTTCCAGCTTTTCCAGGGTGCCGGGTTTGCCGTAGTGCAGCACCTGCGGCTCCTCGTGGAACACGCGGCCGATGCCGTGGCCGCAGAACTCGCGCACCACGCTGTAGCCGTTCTTCTCGGCGTGCTGCTGGATCACGTGGCCAATATCACCTAAATGCGCGCCAGGTTTTACTTTCGAGATGCCCAGCCACATGCATTCGTAGGTGACTTCGGCCAGGCGCTTGGCCATGATCGACGGTTTGCCGACAAAAAACATGCGGCTGTTGTCGCCATGGAAGCCATCCTTGGTGATGACGGTGACGTCGATGTTCATCACGTCGCCGTCCTTCAGCGGCTTGTCGTTCGGGATGCCGTGGCAGATCACGTCGTTGAGCGAAGTGCAGACCGACTTCGGGAAAGGCGGGTAGCCGGGCGGCGCGTAGTTCAGCGGGGCCGGGGTCGTGCCCTGCACGTTGACCATGTATTCGTGGCACAGGCGGTCGAGCTCGGCCGTGGTCACGCCCGGTTTCACGAAAGGCGTGATGTAGTCGAGCACTTCGGCGCCGAGGCGGCCGGCGATGCGCATGCCTTCGATTTCTTCCGGGGTCTTGATGGAGATGGACATAAGAAAATTGGTAATGCCGGGTCGGCTGGGACAAATAAGCGAAACGGATGGAATTTGGTAACAGGGCGTAACAGCCGGGCTGTTATTGCGCACGCTGCAATATTCTTCGCATTATAAGTGAAGCGCTGCACCGGTGTGGCTTGCCCCGCAAGGGCAGGGGGAATGCCTGGGGCGCGACGCGGGCGGTCCGGCGGCTTGTCCGTACGCGACTCTTGAAATACAGGCCAAATCCCGCTAGAATCTCGGGTTGCTTGGGCTCTGGTCCGGCAATGTTGTCAAAGTAGTCTATTTTTTATTCAAATCGCGAATGCGGCCGCCAAAGGGTGCCCTCGAGGTGACTGGCCGTATTCAAGAATTTAACCCTGGAGAATTACATGTCCGTTACTATGCGCGAAATGCTGGAAGCCGGTATCCACTTCGGCCACCAGACCCGTTTCTGGAACCCGAAAATGGCACCGTTCATCTTCGGTCATCGCAACAAGATCCACATCATCAACCTGGAAAAAACCATGGCGATGTACCAGGATGCGATGAAGACCATCAAGCAGATCTCGGCCAACCGCGGCACCATCCTGATGGTCGGCACCAAGCGCCAGGCCCGCGACATCATCGCCGCCGAAGCGCAGCGCGCAGGCGTGCCTTACGTCGACCAGCGCTGGCTGGGCGGCATGCTGACCAACTTCAAGACCATCAAGACCTCGATCAAGCGCCTGAAGGACATGGAAGCGCAAGTCGAATCGGGTGAAGTCGAGAAGCTGTCGAAGAAAGAAGCGCTGATGTTCTCGCGCGAAATGGAAAAGCTGCAGAAGTCGATCGGCGGCATCAAGGACCTGGGCGGCATCCCTGACGCGATCTTCGTCGTCGACGTCGGCTACCACAAGGGCGCCATCACCGAAGCCGGCAAGCTGGGCATCCCGGTCATCGGCGTGGTCGACACCAACCACTCGCCGGAAGGCGTCACCCACGTGATCCCGGGTAACGACGACTCGTCGAAAGCGATCACCCTGTACGCACGCGGCGTCGCCGATGCGATCCTGGAAGGCCGCGCCAACGCCACCAACGAAGTCGTTGAGATGGTCAAGGCCGGCGGCGACGACTTCGTCGAAGTCTCCGAGCAGGCGTAATTTCCAGGCGGGCTTCATGCCCGCCTCACAGCTCCAAAAGGGGTGCCGGTGTTCTGAGCACCCTTTTTTTCAAGCAAAAGAATACCCCGGGCGGACGCCGCGATCCCTGGCGGCCGCATCTTAGGAATCACATTTAGGAGAATACACATGGCAGCGATTACTGCAGCGATGGTCGGCGAACTGCGCGCGAAAACCGACGCACCAATGATGGAATGCAAGAAGGCACTGACCGAAGCCGATGGCGACATGGCACGTGCCGAAGAGATCCTGCGCGTCAAGCTGGGCGGCAAGGCATCGAAGGCATCGTCGCGCATCACCGCCGAAGGCGTGGTGGCAACCTACATCGCCGGCAACGTCGGCGCGCTGGTCGAAATCAACAGCGAAACCGACTTCGTCGCCAAGAACGAAGAGTTCCTGGCCATGGCCAACCTGGCAGCCAAGCTGGTCGCCGAGCACAACCCGGCTGACGTCGCCGCCCTGGCAGCCCTGCCGGCCGACGGCAAGACCTTCGATGACGTGCGTACGGCACTGATCGGCAAAATCGGTGAAAATATGACCGTGCGCCGCTTCCAGCGTTTCGAAACCACCGGCAAGCTGGCTTCCTACCTGCACGGCACCCGTATCGGCGTCATGGTCGAGTACGACGGCGCGGACGAGCAGGTCGGCAAGGACGTGGCAATGCACATCGCCGCGATGAAGCCGGTCGCCCTGTCGGCTGAGCAAGTTCCTGCTGAGCTGATCGAGAAAGAGCGCTCGGTCGCCGAACTGAAGGCCAAGGAAGACGCCGAAAAGGCCGCCGCCGAAGGCAAGCCGGCCCAGTCGCCGGAAATCCTGGCCAAGCGCCTGGAAGGCTCGGTTCAGAAGTACCTGAAGGAAGTGTCGCTGCTGAACCAGGCGTTCGTGAAGAACGACAAGCAGTCGATCGAGCAGATGCTGAAGGCCACCAACACCACCGTGAAGGCATTCACGATGTACGTCGTGGGCGAGGGCATCGAGAAGAAGGTCGACGACTTCGCAGCGGAAGTCGCGGCCCAGATGGCTGCCAACAAGCAGTAATACGAAAGCGGGCCGCAAGGCCCGTTTTTTTAACCGTTCGATTCATATCGGACGGTTTTCGTAGGGTGGACACCTGTGTCCACGTGGTGATACCTGGCAGGGCGGTCATCCGGCACGCGATCGGAGCCGCGAATTGGCGGCAGCGCCGCCCATCGTGCGTGTCCCGCCTGGCGCCCGCACCCGGCGAGCGCCCGCGCTGCGGCTTTCGTGTGTCCGACAGCGTGGACACAGGTGT
>DNCF01000472.1:0-246 GCA_003484545.1 Massilia sp.
GAGGACAAGGTGGTGGTGGTCAGCGGTGCGGCCCAGGGCATCGGCCGCGGCGTGGCGCTGGCGGCCGCGCGCGAGGGCGCCCAGCTGGTCCTGGCCGACCGCGCCGCCATCCTGGAAGAAGTCGGCGCCGAAGCCCAGGCCCTGGGCGCGCTCGTGAGCCTGGCGCGGGTCGACCTGGAAACCTATGCCGGGGCCACGGCGCTGGCGGAAACCGCGCTGCGCGAGTTCGGCCGCATCGACGTGCTG
>DNCF01000472.1:504-5073 GCA_003484545.1 Massilia sp.
TTCGGCCGCATCGACGTGCTGGTGAATAACGTCGGCGGCACGATCTGGGCCAAGCCCTACCAGGAATACGCGGAGGAAGAGATCGAGGCCGAGATCCGGCGCTCGCTGTTCCCGACCCTGTGGTGCTGCCGCGCCGTGCTCCCAAGCATGATCGCCCAGGGCGGCGGAGCCATCGTCAACGTATCGTCGGTCGCCACGCGCGGCATCCACCGGATTCCCTATTCGGCGGCCAAGGGCGGCGTCAATGCCCTGACCGCGAGCCTGGCGTTCGAGCACGCCCGCGACGGCATCCGCGTGAATGCCGTCGCCACCGGCGGCACCGAGGCGCCGCCGCGGGTGGTGCCGCGCAACCCGAATCCGCTGAGCGCGCAGGAGCAGGTCTGGTACCAGGGCATCGTCGACCAGACCGTCGCCTCGAGCCTGATGGGACGTTACGGCAGCATAGCCGAGCAGGTCGGCGCGATCCTGTTCCTGGCCTCGAGCGAGGCTTCCTACATCACCGGCAGCGTGCTGCCGGTGGCCGGCGGCGACCAGGGGTGAACATGACCGACATCACCGTGAATGGCGTGACGCTCCACGTCCGTTGCGACGGCGACCGCAGGCGTCCGGCGGTCGTGCTGTCGAATTCGCTCGGCACCGACCTCTCGATGTGGGACGCGCAGGCCGCCGTGCTGGCGACGCGCTTCCACGTCCTGCGCTACGACACCCGCGGCCATGGCGCCTCCGGCGCCCCGCGCGGCCCCTACACGATCGCGCAACTGGGCGCCGACGTGGTCGGATTGCTGGACCACTTCGATATCGAACGCGCGCACGTCGTCGGCCTGTCGATGGGGGGCGTGACCGCCCAATGGCTGGGCGTGCACGCACCCGGCCGCATCCACAAGCTGGTGCTGGCGAATACGGCGTCGAAGATCGGCAGCGCCGACGCCTGGCAGGCGAGGGCGGCGTCAGTGCGGGCGAACGGCATGAGCGAGATCGCCGCCGGCTCGCCGGCGCGCTGGTTCACCCCGGACTTCGTGGCGCGCCAGCCGGTCGTGGTGGGCGCGATGTAGAAGACCGCGCGCGGCCTCGACCCCGAGGGCTATGCGGCCTGCTGCGAGGCGCTGGCCGGCGCCGACCTGGCGCCCGACCTGCACCGCATCGCGGCGCCCACGCTGGTCATCGCCGGCGCCGAGGATCCCGTGACGACGGTCGCCGACGCCCAGGCGCTGGTCGCCGCCATCGGCGGTGCGGCGCTGGCGACCCTGCCGGCATCGCACCTGTCGAATGTCGAGGCGCCGGACCGCTTCAGCGACGCCGTCGCATCCTTCCTGCTGGCCTGAACCGGCCAGCGGCATACCTCCAAAGGAGACGCGCATGCTGCAGACGGCGCAACGCAGTACAGAACAGGCCGTGCCTGAAACCGGGGCGCCACAAGCCACCCAAGCCGGCCGGCGCGGCTGGTCCGACTGGTCGGTTTCCAGCGTCACGGCGGGCTTCCTCGCCGTGCTGGTGTCGTTCACCGGACCGCTTGCGATCTTCTACCAGGCGGCCCAGGCGGCGCACGCCGACAGCGCCACCTTCGCCTCCTGGGTCTGGGGCATCTCGATCGGCGCCGCCGTCTCCGGCATCCTGCTCAGCTGGATGCTGCGCGCGCCCGTCATCACCGCCTGGTCGGCGCCCGGCACCGCCTTGCTGATCACGCTGTTTCCCGGCCTGTCGCTGAACGAGGCGGTCGGCGCCTACCTGACGGCCGCCGCCATCCTCCTCGTCATCGGCCTGTCGGGCAGCTTCGACCGTTTGATGGCCCTGGTGCCGAAGGGCGTCGCCAGCGGCATGATGGCCGGGATCCTGCTGCCCTTCGGCCTGGAAGCCTTCCGCGCGACCGCCACGCTGCCGCTGCTGGCCTGCGGCATGATCCTGGCCTACCTGGTGTTCCGGCGCTGGGCCGCGCGCTACAGCGTGATGCTGCTGCTGTTGGCCGGCGTGCTGCTGGCGCTGGCGCAGGGCGCCACGCATTTTTCAAACATCGCGCTGCGGCTGGTCGCGCCGCAATTCATCATGCCGGCCTGGTCCTGGGCCAGCACCTTCAGCCTGGCCCTGCCGCTGGTGCTGGTCACGCTCGCCGGCCAGTACCTGCCCGGCATGGCCGTCCTCAAGACCTCGGGTTACGACACGCCTGTCCGGCCGATCATGGGCATCAACAGCCTGGTCTCGCTGGCGGTGGCGGTGACCGGCGGGATCACGATCGCGATCGCCGCGATTACCGCCGCCATGTGCACCGGGCCGGACGCCCACGAGGACCCGCGCCGGCGCTACGTGGCCGGCATCGCCAACGGCGTGTTCTACCTGCTGGCGGGCCTGTGCGGCGGCTCGATCGTGATGCTGTTCGCGGCCCTGCCGAAGGAGCTGGTGGTCACGCTGGCCGGGCTGGCGCTGCTGGCGCCCATCACCGCCAACCTGGCCGGCATCGTCGCCGCCGAGGATCACCGCGAAGCCGCGGTCGTCACCTTCCTCGCGACCGCCTCGGACATGCGCTTTCTCGGCCTCGGCTCGGCCTTCTGGGGGATCGTGATCGGCATGGTCGCGTACTGGATTCTTCACGCAAGGAGTTCGCCCAAATACGGGCAGCAACAGAAGTAGCAGCAGGCAGGTTCGCAGTTCACACGACATCAACGATAACGGAGACAGGTACATGCGACACATCGACATACACAAGATCGCCGACACGGCGGCATTCAACGGCTTCCACGCCAGGCTTCTGCTGTGGTGCGCCATCATCATCATCTGCGACGGCTACGACCTGGCCGTGGCCGGCATCGCGCTGCCCTCGATCATGCAGGACATGGGCGTGACCGCGCAGGACGCCGGCTTCATGGTCAGTTCGGCGCTGTTCGGCATGATGTTCGGCGCCATCTTCCTCGGCACGCTGGCCGACCGCATCGGCCGGCGTTGGGCCATCGTCATCTGCCTGGCGCTGTTCAGCGTGTTCACCGCTGCCGCCGGCCTGACCAGCGATCCCTACGTGTTCAGCGTGATGCGCTTCCTGGCCGGCCTGGGCATCGGCGGCGTCATGCCGAACGTGGTGGCGCAGATGACCGAATATTCGCCGCGCAGGATCCGGGCGACGATGGTGACCCTGATGTTCAGCGGCTATGCGGTCGGCGGCATGCTGGCGGCCATCCTCGGCAAGGGCCTGATCGAGCAGTACGGCTGGCAGTCGGTGTTCCTGGCCGCGGGCCTGCCGGTGCTCCTCATCCCCTTCGTCCTGAAATCGATGCCGGAATCGATGCCTTTCCTGGTCAAGCAGGGGCGGTTCGAGGAACTCAAGGCGGTCCTGCTGCGCCTCGACCCCGGCTACCGCGCCCAGCCCGGCGACAGCTTCGCGCTTCCGGTCGTCGATCGTGCCGCCGGCGCGCCGGTCGGCAAGCTGTTCCAGGATGGCCGCGCCTTCAGCACCCTGATGTTCTGGATCGCCTTCTTCATGTGCCTGTTCATGGTGTATGCGCTGAGCTCCTGGCTGACCAAGCTGATGGCCGGCGCCGGCTACAGCCTCGGTTCCGCGCTCACCTTCGTCCTGGTGCTGAATTTCGGCGCCGTGATCGGCGCGGTGGGCGGCGGCTGGCTGGCGGACCGCTTCCACATCAAGTACGTGCTGGTCGCCATGTACGCGCTGGCGGCGGTGTCGATCTCCCTGCTCGGCTATCCGGTACCGACCCCGGTCCTGTTCCTGCTGGTGGGCCTGGCGGGGGCCTCGACCATCGGCACCCAGATCGTGACCTATGCCTATGCCGGCCAGTTCTATCCGAGCGCGATCCGCTCGACCGGCATCGGCTGGGCGTCCGGCGTCGGCCGCAGCGGCGCGATCCTGGCGCCGATCGTGATCGGCACCCTGGTGGGCATGGCGCTGCCGCTGCAGCAGAACTTCCTGGCGATCGCGATTCCCGCGGTCGTGGCCACGATCGCTGTCTCGCTGATCCGTCACGAACGCTCCGCCGCCGCATCGGCGCCGCTGGCCAGCCCGGCCGCTTCGGCTGGTCCGGCCAGCAAGGCTGCCTGAGCGGCTTTTTCGTTCAATCCGCGCGGTGCGGCAAACCGGCCCGCCGCGCATTTTCATACACAACCATGATCGACAAAACCTGTGAAACGCTGGAACGTGCCGTCGCCGACGTGCACGACGGCGCGACCGTCATGATCGGGGGCTTCGGCAATGCGGGCATGCCTTCACGACTGATCGATGCCCTTATCAACCAAGGCGCGCGCGAGCTCACGATCGTCAACAACAACGCCGGCAACGGCGACACCGGGCTAGCCGCGCTACTGGCCGCCAAGCGGGTACGCAAGATCATCTGCTCCTTCCCGCGCCAGACGGACTCGCACCACTTCGACGCGCTCTACCGCGCCGGCGAGGTCGAACTCGAACTGACCCCGCAGGGCAACCTGGCCGAGCGCATCCGTGCCGCCGGCGCCGGCATCGGCGGCTTCTTCACCCCGACCGGCTACGGCACACTGCTGGCCGAAGGCAAGGAAACCCGGCTGATCGACGGCCGCCATTACGTGCTCGAATCCCCGATCCACGCCGACTTCGCC
>DNCF01000395.1 GCA_003484545.1 Massilia sp.
TCTGCTCGCCAGGCAACCCGACGGGCGCCGTGCTGACGCTGGAAGACTGGCGCGAGCTGTTCGAACTGTCCGACCGCCACGGCTTCGTGATCGCCGCCGACGAATGCTATTCCGAGATCTACTCCGGCTCCACCCCGCCGCTGGGCGCGCTGGAAGCGGCGCACCAGCTCGGGCGCAGCGGTGGCAACCGCCCCTACCAGAACCTGATCGTGTTCTCCAGCCTGTCGAAGCGCTCGAACGTGCCGGGCATGCGCTCGGGCTTCGTGGCCGGCGACCCGCAGGTGATGAAGAAATTCCTGCTCTACCGCACCTACTGCGGCGGCGCCATGTCGCCGCCGGTGCAGGCGGCCT
The DNA here is from genome assembly GCA_003484545.1 of Massilia sp. Classification (GTDB taxonomy): domain Bacteria; phylum Pseudomonadota; class Gammaproteobacteria; order Burkholderiales; family Burkholderiaceae_D; genus Telluria. The sequence continues at coordinate 352 of DNCF01000395.1, forward strand.
CGATCGCGGCCTGGAACGACGAAGCGCACGTGCAGGACAACCGCACGCTGTACAAGGAAAAGTTCAAGCTGATCACCCCGATGCTGCGCGACGTGCTCGACGTCGAACTGCCCGACGCCGGCTTCTACCTGTGGGCCGACGTGCGGCGGACCGGCCTTTCCGACACCGAGTTCGCACGCCGTCTCTACGCCGAATATAATGTCACGGTTCTGCCCGGCAGTTATCTCGCGCGCGACGCGCACGGGACCAATCCGGGCCGCAACCGCATCCGCATGGCGCTGGTGGCGGGCGTCGACGAAGGGCTGGAAGCGGCCACGCGTATCGTCCAGTTCTGCCAGTCCCTGCGCGCAGTTTCCTGAAACAGAGAATATTCATCATGACCCAACAACTCCAGAACATCATCGACACCGCGTGGGAACAGCGCGCGGACTTCAGCCCATCGACCGCTCCGGCCGACGTGCGCAACGCCGTGGCCGAAGTGCTGGCCGGCCTCGACGCGGGTACCCTGCGCGTGGCGCAGAAGGAAGGCAGCGAGTGGCTCGTCAACCAGTGGATCAAGAAGGCCGTGCTGCTGTCGTTCCGCCTCGAGAACAATACCCCGATCGAAGGCGGTTCGGGCATGCAGTTCTACGACAAGGTCCCGACCAAGTTCGCCGACTACACCGCCGACGACTTCGCCAAGGGGGGCTTCCGCGTGGTGCCGCCGGCCGTCGCACGCCGCGGCTCCTTCATCGGCAAGAACGTGGTCCTGATGCCGTCCTACGTGAACATCGGCGCCTACGTCGACGAAGGCACCATGGTCGACACCTGGGCCACCGTCGGCTCCTGCGCCCAGATCGGCAAGAACGTCCACCTGTCGGGCGGCGTCGGCATCGGCGGCGTGCTCGAACCGATGCAGGCGAATCCCACCATCATCGAAGACAACTGCTTCATCGGCGCCCGTTCGGAGATCGTCGAAGGCGTGATCGTCGAAGAGAACTCGGTGATCTCGATGGGCGTGTACATCGGCCAGTCGACCAAGATCTACAACCGCGAAACCGGCGAAGTCACCTACGGCCGCGTGCCGGCCGGTTCGGTCGTGGTGTCGGGTTCGCTGCCCTCAAGCGACGGCAAGTACAGCCTGTACTGCGCGGTGATCGTCAAGCAGGTCGACGCCAAGACCCGCGCCAAGACCGGCATCAACGAGCTGCTGCGCGGGATTTGATGTCGCTTCGCGGCTGATTCACAGCCGCTTGAACGCGTGGGCACAGGGGCGCCCACCCTACATGCATCAGCGTTACGGTATCTTTACCGATAACATGTGCAAGCGTAGGGTGGGCGCCCCGTGCCCACGCGCTCATGTATCGCCTGAACCGACACACCATTATCAGCATCATCACGGGAGAACGCCACATGGCCATGGACCGCCTGTTCCAACTCATGAAGGAAAAAAACGCGTCGGACATGTTCTTCGCGGTGAATTCTCCCGTCCACATCAAGATCAACGGAAACCTCATTCCGATCAACCAGCACAAGCTCGACCCGGACAACATCCTGTCGCTGCTGTCCGAAGTGGTCACGCCGGAACAGCTGGAAGAACTGAACCGCAACAACGAGCTGAACATGGGTATTTCGGTGCCCAACCTGGGACGCTTCCGCCTCTCGGCCTTCCGCCAGCGCGGCAGCATCTCGGCCGTGTTCCGCTTCGTGCCGGCAAGCATTCCGCCGCTGGGCGAACTGGGCCTGCCGCCCGTGCTGTCGGAACTGATCATGGAAAAGCGCGGCCTGCTGCTGGTGGTCGGCGCCACCGGCTCGGGCAAGTCGACCACCATCGCCTCGATGCTCGACTACCGCAACGAACAGCGCACCGGCCACATCCTGACCCTGGAAGACCCGATCGAATACCTGTTCAAGAACAAGAAGTCGATCGTCAACCAGCGCGAGATCGGCAGCGACGCGCTCGACTTCGAGATCGCCCTGCGCAATTCGCTGCGCCAGGCGCCGGACGTGATCCTGATCGGCGAAATCCGCGACCGCGAGACCATGACGGCGGCGCTGGCCTACGCCCAGTCCGGCCACCTGGTGGTCGCCACCTTGCACGCGAACAACAGCTACAACGCCCTGAACCGCATCATCAGCTTCTACCCGATCGAGAACCGCCCCGCCCTGCTGCAGGACCTGGCCTCGGCCACGAAAGCCATCGTCTCGCAGCGCCTGGTGCGCGCAGCGGCCGGCGGCACGCGCCAGCCGGCGGTCGAGGTCATGCTCAATACCCGCTACATTGCCGACCTGATCGAAAAGGGCGAGCTCTCGCAGATCAAGGAAGCAATGGACAAGAGCCTGTCGCCGGGCTCCCAGTCCTTCGAAGCGGCGCTGCTGGCGCTGGTGCAGGCCGGGCTCGTCACCCAGGAGGAAGCGCTGGCGAATGCCGATTCGGCGACCAACCTGCTGTGGCTGATGAACAATGGGCCGGCCAAGGGGGCTGAAGAGCAGAACAAGCCGGACGAGCCCCCGGCGCCGACGTTTACCGAGTTCACGCTGAACGGTTAGGCAGCGCCGGTCAGACCTGTAGGGTGGGCCGGGCCACGAGAGGCGGCTCTGCCGTCCACCCGCTCAACCACACGTCGACCTCTCGCGACAAACCATCGGCTCGCTGAACGCTTGGATGGCGAAGCCATCCACCCTACGTCCACGTAAGGTTGCCAAGGGTTATCAACCAAACAGCCCTCCCCGGCCTGTGCTATTCTCGCCGCTTCCCGAACCACCGCTTTACCGCAAGCTAGTCTTGCCACGCACTAATTACGCCAATGAAAAAGACCCTCTACGGAATCCCCAACTGCGACACCGTCAAGAAAGCACGCACCTGGCTGGCCGAACACGGCCACGACTTCGAGTTTCATGATTTTAAGAAGCAGGGGCTGAGCCGCGAACTGGCCGCGGGCTGGCTCGAGCAGCTGGACTGGGAGGTGCTGGTCAACCGCAAGGGCATGACCTGGCGTAACCTTCCGGACGAGCGCAAGGCATCGATTACCGACAAGGCTGCCGCCCTGGAGCTGATGCTGGAGAATCCGTCCGTCATCAAGCGCCCGGTGCTCGAAGGCGCCGGTCCCCTGAACGTCGGTTTCTCCGCCGACCAGTACGCCCGCCTGTTCGCGGAGGCGGCATGATCGCCAAGCCCTCGCGCACCCTCGACCTGGCGCAGGAACTGATCGCGCTGGACTCGATCACGCCGCACGACAAGGGCTGCCAGCAGCGCCTGGCCGAGCTGCTCGCACCGCTCGGTTTCCGCTGCGAGACGATCGAATCGAACGGCGTGACCAACCTGTGGGCGCGCAAGGGCACGGAATCGCCGGTGCTGGTATTCGCCGGCCACACCGACGTGGTGCCGACCGGTCCGGTCGAGCAATGGGGCTCGAACCCGTTCACGCCGACCGTCCGCGACGGCAAGCTCTATGGCCGTGGCGCGGCCGACATGAAGACCTCGATCGCGGCCATGGTCGTCGCCTGCGAGGAGTTCGTCGCCAGCCATCCCGACCACAAGGGCTCGATCGCCTTCCTCATCACCAGCGACGAAGAAGGCCCGGCCGTGGACGGCACCGTGGTGGTCTGCGACATCCTCGAGGAACGCGGCGAAACGCTCGACTACTGCATCGTCGGCGAGCCGACCTCCAGCCACATCCTGGGCGACATGATCAAGAACGGCCGCCGCGGTTCGCTCTCGGGCCACCTCGTCATCAAGGGCGTGCAGGGTCACATCGCCTACCCGCACCTGGCGCGCAACCCGATCCACCAGGCCGCGCCGGCGCTGGCGGAATTGGCGCTTGAGGTCTGGGACGAAGGCAACGAGTACTACGCGCCGACCACCTGGCAGATCTCGAACATCCATGCGGGCACCGGTGCCAACAACGTCATCCCGGGCCACATGACGATCGACTTCAACTTCCGCTTCTCGACGGCGTCGACCGCCGAGGGCCTGGAAGCGCGCGTGCACGCGATCCTCGACCGCCATTGCCTCGAGTACGACCTGGAATGGACCCTGTCCGGCCTGCCCTTCCTGACGCCAAAGGGCACGCTGTCGGACGCGGTCTGCAAGGCCATCCACGACGAGACGGGCGTGACGACCGAACTGTCGACCACCGGCGGGACCTCGGACGGGCGCTTCATCGCCCGCATCTGCCCCCAGGTGATAGAATTCGGCCCACCCAACGCCAGCATCCACAAGATCGACGAACACGTCGAGCTGCGCTTCGTCGATCCCTTGAAGAATGTCTACCGCCGCACGCTGGAGACCTTGCTCGCCCCTGGACCGCTGGCCGCCTAAAGAAAGAACAAACCATGACCACCACGACCTTCAGCACCCCGCGCGACCTGCTGCGCTACGCCGTCACCCGCTTCAACGCCGCCAAGCTGTTCTTCGGCCACGGCAGCGCCGAGGCCTTCGACGAAGCCGCCTACCTGGTCCTGCACACCCTCAAGCTGCCGCTCGACCGGCTCGATCCCTTCCTCGACGCCAAGCTGCTGCCGGAGGAAGTGCTGCAGGTGCTGCAGGTGATCGAGCGCCGCGCGACGGAGCGCGTGCCGGCCGCCTACATCACCAACCAGGCCTGGCTCGGCAGCTACGAGTTCTACGTCGACGAGCGCGTGCTGGTGCCGCGCTCCTTCATCGCCGAGCTGATCCCCGAGCGCTTCAGCCCCTGGGTCAGCGACAGCGACGCCGTCGAGAACGTGCTCGAGCTGTGCACCGGTTCCGGCTGCCTGGCGATCATGATGGCCGACGCCTTCCCGAACGCGGTGGTCGACGCCATCGATATCTCGAAGGACGCGCTGGCCGTGGCCGAGCGCAACATCCGCGAGTACAAGCTGGAAGGCCGCGTGAACCCGATCGAGTCCGACCTCTACGAGAACGTGCCGTTCAAGAAGTACGACCTGATCGTCACGAATCCGCCGTACGTGAACGCCTCGTCGATGGCCAAGCTGCCGCCGGAATACCTGCGCGAGCCGCAGATCGCCCTGCACGGCGGCGAGGACGGCATGGACCTGGTGCGCAAGATCGTGGCCGGCGCCGCCGAACGCCTGACGCCGGAAGGCGTGCTGGTGGTCGAGATCGGCAACGAAGTCGAATTCGCCGAAGCCGCCTTCGGCCACCTCGGCCTGACCTGGCTGACCACCAGCGCGGGCGACGAGGCCGTGTTCCTGTTGACCGCCGAGCAGCTGCAAGCCCAATGATCCGTTTCCAGAACGTCAGCCTGATGCGCGGCACCAAGCCGCTGCTCGAGAGCGCCGACCTTACCCTGAACCCCGGCGACAAGATCGGCCTGATCGGCGCCAACGGCGCCGGCAAATCCAGCCTGTTCGCGATGCTGCGCGGCGAACTGCATCCCGACCAGGGCGAGATCGACTTCCCCGCCAAGTGGCGTATGGCCTACGTGGCGCAGGAAACGCCGGCGCTCGACCGGCCGGCGCTGGAGTACGCGATCGACGGCGACGTCAACCTGCGCCGCCTGCAGGCCGAACTTGAACGGCTGGAAGCCCATCCGGACCAGGCCGCGCACGGCATGGCGCTGGGCGAGGTGCACAGCGCGCTGGCGGACGCCGACGCCTACACCGTGCAGTCGCGCGCCGAGCAGCTGCTGCTGGGCCTGGGCTTCTCGCTCGACCAGATGCAGCAGCCGGTGAAGAGCTTCTCGGGCGGCTGGCGCATGCGCCTGAACCTGGCCCAGGCGCTGATGTGCCCGTCCGACCTGCTGCTGCTGGACGAACCGACGAACCACCTGGACCTCGATGCCATCATCTGGCTGGAAGACTGGCTCAAGCGCTACAGCGGCACCCTGATCATCATCTCGCACGACCGCGATTTCCTCGACGAGATCGTCAACGTCGTGGTCCACATCGACGAACAGAAACTGAAGCGCTACTCGGGCAACTACTCCGCCTTCGAGCGCCAGCGCGCCGCCCACCTGGTGCTGGCCGCGGCCGCCTACGAGAAGCAGCAGCGCACCCGCGCCCACCTGCAGTCGTTCGTCGACCGCTTCAAGGCCAAGGCCACCAAGGCGCGCCAGGCCCAGAGCCGCATGAAGGCGCTGGCCAAGATGGAGGAGCTGGCGCCCCTGCGCGCGGCCGCCGAGTTCTCCTTCGAATTCCGCGAGCCCTTGTCGGCACCGAACCCGCTGCTGGTGATGGAAGACGTCGATGCCGGCTACCCCATCCTCGACCAGCATGGCGACCAGGTCGACGGCAAGGTGATCGTGCGCCGCGTGAACTTCTCGCTGCAGACCGGCCAGCGCATCGGCCTGCTGGGCGTGAACGGCGCCGGCAAGTCCACGCTGATCAAGACGATCGCCAACGAACTGGCGCCGCTTGCCGGCACGGCCACGCTCGGCAAGGGCCTGGTGATCGGCTACTTCGCCCAGCACCAGGTCGAGATGCTGCGCCACGACGAATCGCCGCTGTGGCACCTGCAAAAGATCGCGCCGACCACGCGCGAGCAGGAACTGCGCAACTTCCTGGGCGGTTTCAACTTCCCGGGCGACATGGTGACCAGCCCGATCCGGCCCTTCTCGGGTGGCGAAAAGGCGCGCTTGGCGCTGGCCCTGATCGTCTGGCAGCGCCCGAACCTGCTGCTGCTGGACGAACCGACCAACCACCTGGATCTGGAAACGCGCGAGGCATTGACGCTCGCCCTGGCCCAGTTCGAGGGCACGCTGGTCGTGGTCTCGCACGACCGCCACCTGCTGCGCGCCACCACCGACCAGTTCATCATTGTCGCCGACGGCAAGCTCCAGCCTTTCGACGGCGACCTGGACGACTACAAGGACTGGCTGTTCCAGACCAAGCTGGGCAAGGGCACGGAAGTGCTGCCGTCGGCATCCAAGGCCACGCAAACCGCTACCGCTAGCGCTGCCGCCCCTGCACCCGCCGTCGACCGCAAGGAGCAGAAGCGCCTCGAGGCCGAGGAGCGCCAGCGCATGGCGGCCCTGAAGAAGCCGATCGAGAACCGCATCAAGCGCCTGGAAGAGCAGATGGCCAAGCTGAATGCGAAGAAGGCCGAGATCGACGCGCGCCTGCTGGAGCCGTCGATCTACGAGGCGGACAAGAAGGAAGAGCTGAAGAACCTGGTCGCGGACCAGGCCTTCTGCGTGCGCGACCTGGGGACGCTGGAGAACGAGTGGCTGGAGTTGCAGGAGCAGCTGGAGGGGTTGGCGGCCTGAGAGCCGGCACGGGTATTCAGGGGCTGTACCGCGTGGGCTCGAGAGCCCACCCTACAACTGCCTTTCGTAGGGTGGGCACTTGTGCCCACGCGGACTCACCGTCAAATTAAAGGCGAAGCCGGGCTCACGCCACCTGCCTCGCCCCACCCTTCACCCCGCGATCGATCGACATCAACCGGTCGATGTCCACCAGGATCAGCCGCCTTCCATTCGTGACGCCGAGCCCGATCAGGTAATCGATGGCGCCGCCGTCGGCGCCGGGAATCGGCGAGACCTGGTCGGCCTGGAGCGTCACCACGTCGGTGATGCCGTCGACCACCATCCCCATCACGCAGGTCGACAGCTTCAGGATGATCACGTCGGTCATCGGCGTGGTGGCCACCGGGTGGCCACAGAAGGCGGCGCGCATGTCGACGATCGGCATGATGACGCCGCGCGATACCGCGACGCCGCTGATGATCTCGCCGCCGTCGGCGAAGCGCTCGAGCGACTTGAGCACCCGCAGTTCCTGCACCTTGCCGAAATCCAGCCCGTACTCGAGGCCGCCGAGCGTGAAGCTGAGGAATTCATCGCCCGCCGGGCGAGAGATAGCCGTGTCCTTGCGCATGATGGGTCCTTTCACGAACAGCCCCCATGCTAAGTCGCGCCGCTGCCTCCACTCTTGAGTGCAGTCAACATTTCCCTGCGACATCAATCCAGCTTTGCGCCGCCTTCATTATCCCAACGATAGGCGCCGCTCGCGCCCGTGTACAGGCGCTCGCCCTCGGCGCCGCGCAGGCGCGTGCGGATCTCGCGCGGCGCCATGTGGTGCAGGGGCGGCGCATCGGGATCGAAGGACAGCGTGCGTACCTGGGTCTCGCCCGCCAGCCGGGCGATGTCGACCCGGGTGAGGCCGGCGCGCTCGGCGCGCTGGGCCTCGAAGCGCGCGAGCAGCGCCTGCCCTTCGGCCAGCTCGGCTTCGAGCGACTTGCGCGCAGTGCCTACCTGGCCGATCTTCGCCAGCGCCGGGCCGACCGCCTGGCCCATCCGCTGGAACTGCTGGGCCTGGGATGGGGTCAGGCTCATCTCGCCGCTGCGCACCCTGCCTGCGATCTCGAGGTACTTGCGCACCTCGGGCTCGGCGCACAGGCGCGCAAGTTCCGCCTTGTGGCGCTCGATGCCGCCGCCGAGCTGGGCCAGGCGCGCGCGCACCTGGCCGAGCACCTCGTCGATGCGGCCGCACTCGGCAACCAGCGCATGGACCAGCATTTCGCTGTCGCGCCATGGCGCCGCGCTGTCGATGCGCACCTGGCGCGCGGCGAGCGCGCAGCCCTCCGCGCTGCCGATCGAGACCTCGTCGGCGACGATGTCGCAGTTGACCGCCTGCTCGATGCAGACGCGGGTCGCCGCCACCACGCAGTTCTCGGCGCGCTGCAGGGTCACCGTGCCGGCCAGCGCCTGGATCGTCGCCGACGACGCCACGCCGTCGACCACGATGTCGCCCTGCCTGTTGAAGGCGCGCCCGCCGACCAGGTTGGCGCGCAGGCGCACGCTGCCGCCGCGCGAAACGATCTCGCCGTAGACGTCGGCATGCACGGTGATGCTGGTGCCCTCGATGACGCGCTTTTCCTGCACCTCGCCGAATTCCTCGTAGTCGCCGGTCAGCTGCAGGTTGCCGGTGGTGCGCACGCTCACGCCGTCGCGGCTGACGATCTTGTCGTCGACCGAAATCCGGCGCGTCGTGCCGTCCACGTTCAGGAAGCCGGTGCGCAGGGCGACCAAGTAGTCGTCCCCGCCCTGCTTTTCGAGGCTGGTGCCGGCCCCGGCATATTGCGCGAAATCGAGGTCGTGCGGCGCGGCCGGCGCGATGCGGATACCCGAGATCTCGAAGCCCGGCGTGCCGACCCGCGGTGGCAACTTCTGCAGCAGGCGGGTGCCGGCCTGCACCTGCGGGAAGCGGTTCTGGAAACTCACCAGGTCGAGCTTGCCGTTGGCCAGCTGGCGCGGCGCGTTGCTGCGGTGGATGTCCTCGGACACCTCGATCACGCTGGCGTCGATCCCCGCCACCGGCTCCAGGCGCCGCGCGACGACGATGCGTCCGGCGTTGCCGAGCGCGATGGCGGCGCGCACCGCGGCGATGTCGATGCCGAAACGGATCCCCTTGAGCCACATGTCGGCCACGAATTCGTCGATGTCCAGGCGCGCCGCCACCTCGGGCTCGCCGTCGGCGCCGGCCAGGTGCACCGGCTCGAAGCAGTACTCGGCCGCGCCGCCCATGATGCGCACGGAACGGTAGAGGGCGCGGCGCTGGGGGTTGAACGGCAGGATGTCGTCGGCCAGGCGCACCCGCGCGACGCCGTCGGGCCCGGCCGGCAGGGCCGGACCGCTATCGAACAGGGCCTTGATCAGGACCGGGTAATCGAGGCCGGCGAAGTAGCGGCCGGCGCGCAGGATGCCGTCGACCGCGGCCAGCAGCGTGGTGCCGAGCACGGCGGGATCGGCGTACACGCCGTCCGGGCGCTGGTCGATGCAATGCGCCGGACCGGCGGAAGCAAACCGCGTCGCCGGCGCGGCGGGAGGATTGGCCGGAGTAAGCACAGCGGCGGGATCGGACACGTTTGCGCTCCAGGTGAGTGTGACTCGCCCTTGGGCTGACCAATGCGACAAGGGGTGAAGCGGGCTAGCCTACCATGTTGTCGTCGATAAATAAATAATGATCAACAATATTTCGCTAGAAACAATACCCATTGTGTCGAGAGCAATGCCTTACCGAGAACGAGCGGGACGGTTTCCTGGACGCGCGGCAAACAAAAAGCCGGGCGAACCCGGCTTTTTGTTTGCAGATCACCGATCAACGGCGCTGTGCATTCGGATAGATGTCCATTCCCGCTTCGTTGATCTGGCGGCGCAGGTCGCGCCGCTCGTCCGGGGTCAGGCGCCCGCCGCGCCGGCCTTCACGCGCGCCCTGTTCGTACTGCAGCTGGGCGGCCTGGCGGCGCTGCTGTTCTTCCATCGCGCGCTGCTGCTGTTCGTAGATGCGCTGCTCGCGCGGCTGCTCGATCTGCGGCGGCGGAGCCTGGAAACGTTCGCCGCGCATCGAGGGCGGCGGGGGTAGCTGGACGTCGTCGCGACGGCCGTGGTTCTGTGCATGCGCGGCGCCGAGGCCGACGCAGGCGAGCATGCAGACGGCGAGACCACGGCGCGCCAGGCGGGCGAGCCGGGGCCGCGAGGCCTGGGCTGCTGCATAGGTTTTGGTGAGCGCGTCTTTCATGGTGTTCCTCTTCCGCGATGCCGGATAAACAGATAAGCTGTACTGGATAAAAACGGTACGAATAAACCGTACTTCAGTGGGTCCCAGTGTATGTGGAATGCAGCCGGGGTATAAGACCAATTGGGTAAAGTTTGTAACACAATGTAATGCCTTACTCGAATGGTCCTTATTTAAAGCGCAGAGAAGTTACCATAGCGACATGAATCTGACAAATTGACAGCATATGAATACATCTTCCAACTCGAATTCGGCCAGCGCAACGGGCAGCACGGGCGGCCATAACGCGAAGATCATGGTGGTCGACGACGACGTCCGCCTGCGCGACCTGCTGCGCCGCTATCTCACCGAACAGGGCTTCCAGGTGGTCACCGCCGAAAGCGCGCCGGCCATGAACAAGCTGTGGCTGCGCGAGCGTTACGACCTGCTGGTGCTGGACCTGATGCTGCCGGGCGAAGACGGCCTGTCGATCTGCCGCCGCCTGCGCGGCGCCGGCGACCAGACCCCGATCATCATGCTGACCGCGAAGGGCGAGGACGTCGACCGCATCGTCGGCCTGGAAATGGGCGCCGACGACTACCTGCCGAAACCTTTTGAGCCGCGCGAACTGCTGGCGCGCATCCGCAGCGTGCTGCGCCGCTCGCACGCCATGCCGTCCAACGCGCCGGCCGAGAACGTGCAGCAGATGCGCTTCTCGGGCTGGACGCTCGACCTGACCGCGCGCCACCTGGTCAACCCGGACGGCATCGTCATCATGCTCTCGGGCGCCGAGTTCCGCCTGCTGCGCGTGTTCCTCGAGCATCCGAACCGCGTGCTGAACCGCGACCAGCTGCTCAACCTCACCCAGGGCCGCGACGCCGATCCCTTCGACCGTTCGATCGACATCCAGATCAGCCGCCTGCGCCAGAAGCTGGGCGAGGATGCGCGCATGCCGCAGATTATCAAGACCGTCCGCAACGGCGGCTACGTGCTGGCCGGCCAGGTGACCGTGGAGCCGACTGCGTGAAAGCATTCCTCGGCTCGATGACGGGCCGTGTCTTCGTGACCCTGCTGCTGGGGATCCTGATCTCCGGCGCCCTGACCCAGCTGATGGCCGACAACGAGCGCCAGCGCGTGCTCGAGCACTCGCGCGACCAGAACCTGATCGAGCGCGCCGAGCAGCTGATCATGGCCACCGAGATCGTGCCGGCCGAGGCGCGGCGCGCCTACCTGGCGGTGGCGAACCGTCCCGGCCTGCTGCTCGAGGTCGGCGAACCGCGTCCGCTGGCGAAAGGCGCCAGCGAATTCGCCGAGACCCTCGGCGAGCGCCTCGGCGCCGGCTACCAGATCGCCTCGGCCAGTGCGCGTCCACCGGCCTGCGAGAGCCCGGTGCGCATTCCCCAACTGTACGGCCTGCTGTCGGCCCCCTGGCGCGGCGCCTGCGAATACCTGAACGTGCGCCTGCGCGACGGCGAAGCGCTGCGCCTGGCGGTGCTGCCGCCGCGCAGCGCCGTCAACGACGACACCGACTACCGCGCCGTCATCGCCCTGTTCTTCGTGAGCATCGCCTTCCTGGCCTACCTGGTCGCGCGCATGACCACGCGTCCGCTCAAGCAACTGGCCGTGGCCGCGCAGGAGCTGGGCAACGACATCAACCGCCCGCCGCTCGACCTGACCGGCGCCAGCGAGATCCGCCAGGCCAGCGCCGCCTTCAACGCGATGCAGGCGCGCATCCGCCAGTACATCTTCCAGCGCACCCAGATGCTGGCCGCCATCACCCACGACCTGCAGACGCCGCTCACCCGCATGCGCCTGCGCCTGGAAAAGGTGGCCGACGCCGAGCTGCAGGAACGCCTGATCGGCGACCTGTCGGCGATGCAGGCCATGGTGCGGGAAGGGCTGGAGCTGGCGCGCAGCATGGACACCACCGAAAGCATGCAGATGCTCGACCTCGACTCGCTGCTGGCGTCGAGCTGCGACGACGCCGCCGACGCCAACCAGCCGGTCACGCTCAACGGTCGCTCCGGCATGGCGATCCTGGGCCGGCCGCTCGACCTGCGCCGCTGCCTGGGCAACCTGATCGACAACGCCGTCAAGTACGGCCGCGAAGCGCACGTGACGGTCGACCGCGTGAACGGCGCGGCGCGCATCCGCGTGCGCGACCATGGCCCCGGCATTCCCCCGAACGAGCAGGCGCGCGTGTTCGATCCGTTCTATCGTGTCGAGACCTCGCGCTCGCGCGAATCCGGCGGCACCGGGCTGGGCCTGACGATCGCCCGCAACATCGCCGGCCAGCACGGCGGCAGCATCGCGCTGGCGAACCATCCGGAGGGCGGCCTGGAAGTCACCCTGATGCTGCCGGAGTACTATCCTGGAAAATAAGTTGGCAATACGTTGGCAATAAGTTGGTAAATAAGGCTGTCACACGTGGACACCATACTGCGTGTTTAACTCATCGTTGATTGATAAAGCTGCCGGGACTGGCGGCAAGGGACCTGAATGAAAAAGAATACTCTCGCAGTCGTCGCCATCATCGTTGCCGTCGGCGCAGGAAGCGCCTGGTACATGAGCCGCGGCGCGCACGCCGAAGGAGACGGCAAGAATGCAGCTGCCGGTGCCAAGGGTGGACCCGGCGGTCCGCAAGCGCCGACTGTCGTCAACGTGGTCACGCCGCAGCGCCAGGACGTCGGTGTCGACGTCGCCGCCAACGGTACCGTCAGCCCGAAGCAGACGGTCGACCTGCGTCCGCAAACGACCAGCACCATCCGCGAAGTGCACATCCGCGAGGGCCAGTTCGTGAAGGCCGGTCAACTGATGTTCTCGCTCGACGACCGCAGCGACCGCGCCGCCGTCGCCCAGGCCCAGGCCGAGGTCGCGCGCGGCAAGGCCACGCTGGCCGACCTCGAGCGCCAGTACAAGCGCAGCCAGGAACTGGTCGCACAAAAATTCCTGGCCCAGAGCGCGGTCGATACGCTGCAGAGCCAGGTAGAGGCAGCACGGGCTGCGCTCGCAGCGAGTACTGCCTCGGTGCGTGCTTCGGAAGTCAGCGCCAGCTACACCGCGATCCGCGCCCCGATGTCGGGCCGCGTCGGCGCGATCAACGTCTATCCGGGCAGCCTGGTGCAGCCAACCACCTCGCTGACCACCGTTACCCAGCTCGACCCGATCGACGTCGCCTTCACGCTGCCGGAGTCCGCCCTGGGAGCGCTGCTGGCGGCCCAGAAGCAGGGCAAGGTCGCGGTCGAGGCGCGCACCGGTGGCGACGCCAAGCCGGTCACCGGCGAACTGGTGTTCGTCGACAACACGGTCGACCCGAGCACCGGCACCATCCGCCTCAAGGCCCAATTCGGCAACGCCGACGGCCTGCTGTGGCCGGGACAATACGTCAACACCCGCGTGACGGTGCGCACGATCAAGGATGCGATCGTCATTCCGCAAAATGCGATTATCATCAATGCCCAGGGCACCTTCGTCTACGTGGTGGAAAAGGATGGCACCGCGCGCCTGGCGCCGATCCAGCGCCAGCACAGCTTCGGCGTGAACGCGGCCGTGACCGGCCTTGCCGGCAACGAACAGGTCATCACCGAAGGCAAGCAGAACCTGCGTCCGGGCGGCAAGGTACGCCTGGCAACTGGCTCGAAACAAGGCGCGCCCGCGCGCAAGGGTGAACAGGCATGAACCTGTCGGAACTGTGTATCCGCCGCCCGGTGATGGTGGTGCTGCTGTCGATCAGCCTGGTGCTGGTCGGCATCCTCGCCTACATGCACATCCCGGTCGCGGCGCTGCCGAGCTATAACACGCCGGTCATCAACGTCAACGCCAACCTGCCCGGCGCCAGCCCGGAGACCATGGCGTCCTCGGTCGCGCTGCCGCTCGAAAAGCAGTTCTCGACCATCGCCGGCATCAAGCTCATTTCCTCGACGAATACCCAGGGCAACACCTCGCTGACGCTGGAATTCGACACCTCGATCGACGTCGACAAGGCCGCCGTCGACGTCCAGGCCGCGCTGCTGGCCGCCCAGCGCCAGTTGCCGCTGGAAATGACCGACTTGCCGTCCTACCGCAAGATCAATCCGGCCGATGCCCCGATCCTGTTCATGCACATGACCTCGCCGTCGATGAACCTGTCGGAGCTGAACGACTACGCCGAGAACATGGTTTCTCCGGCGATCTCGACCCTGCCGGGCGTGGCCCAGGTCTCGGTGAACGGCGGCAAGCGCTTCGCCGTGCGCGTGCGCGCCCGTTCCGACCTGATGAACGCGCGCAATATCTCCATGGACGAGCTGGCTACCGCGCTGCGCGCCGCCAACTCGAACACCCCGCTGGGCGTGCTCGACGGCCCGCAGCAGACGCTGACCATCCAGGGCGGCGGCCAGCTGATGAAGGCGGCCGACTTCGCCGACGTGATCGTCGCCACCCGCGACGGCCTGCCGGTGCGCCTGAAGGAAGTGGCCGAGGTCGAGGACAGCTACCAGTCGGTGAAGGCCGCGGGCAGCCTGAACGGCGAGCGCTCGATCGTGCTGATGGTGCAGCGCCAGCCGAACGCGAACACCGTGCAGGTGGTCGACGCCGTGCGCAACCTGATGCCGAAGTTCGAGACCCAGCTGCCGGCCTCGATCAAGATCCACCTCGTCAACGACCGCTCGGTCTCGATCCGCGAAGCGATCCACGACGTCAACCTGACCCTGGCCGGCACCGTCGTGCTGGTCATCCTGGTGATCTTCCTGTTCCTGCACCGCCTGACCGCGACCCTGATCCCGGCGGTGACGGTGCCGATCTCGCTGCTGGGCGCGCTGTCGCTGCTTTACGCCTTCGGCTATAGCCTGGACAATATTTCCCTGCTCGGCATTACGCTGGCGGTCGGCCTGGTGGTCGACGACGCCATCGTGGTGCTGGAAAACATCGTGCGTCACATGGAGATGGGCAAGAAGCCCTTCCACGCCGCCCTCGTCGGCTCGCGCGAGATGGGCTTCACCATCATCTCGATCTCGATCTCGCTGGTGGCCGTGTTCATCCCGATCTTCTTCATGCCGGGCGTGATCGGCCTGCTGTTCCGCGAATTCGCTGTCATCGTCGGTCTCGCGGTGCTGGTGTCTGCCGCCGTGTCGCTGACCCTGGTGCCGATGATGTGCTCGCGCCTGATCAAGCAGGGCGGCCACGTCGAGCCGCACGAGATGTCCTGGATCGGGCGCCGCTTCGAAGCCATGTTCACCAGCGTGCGCGACGCCTATGCGCGCACCCTGGACAAGGCGCTGCGCCACCGCTTCCTGGTGCTGATGCTGGCCTTCGGCACCTTCGCCCTGACCGCCATCCTGTACATGAGCATGCCGAAGGGCTTCTTTCCCGAGGAAGACATCGGCCAGATCCGGGTCAGCGTCGAAGCCTCCGAAGACACGTCCTCGCAGGCCATGATGGAACTGCAGGGCAAGGTGGTCGACATCATGCGCGCCAACAAGCACGTGCAGGACGTGACCTCGTTTGTCGGCGGCGGCAATACCGGCCGCATGTTCCTGGTGCTGGCGCCGCGCAGCGAGCGTCCGGCGATGCCGATCGTGCTTGATGAACTGCGCAAGGCCACGCGCTCCGTGCCCGGCGTGCAGGTCTACATGTCGCCGGTGCAGAACCTGCAGCTGGGTGGGCGCCAGAGCAAGAGCCGCTACCAGTACACGCTGCAGAGCGTGTCGGGCGGAGAAATCGGCAGCTGGGCCGACCAGTTCCTCGAGCGCATGCGCGCCGATCCGAAATTCCGCGACGTCACCAGCGACTCGCAGAACAAGGGCCTGCAGGCCACGCTCGACATCGACCGCGACAAGGCGGCGCTGCTGGGCGTGAGCATGGCCGACGTGCGCACGGTGCTGTATGCCAACTTCGGCGAGCGCCAGGTCTCGACCATCTATTCGACCGCGGCCAGCTACTACGTGATCCTGGAAGCGGCCGAAGCCGACCGCTACTTCGACGACGCCCTGTCGCGCGTGTCGGTGCGTTCGAAGTCGGGCGAACTGGTGAAGCTGTCGAGCTTTGCCAGCGTGCGCCGCACGGTCGGCCCGATCGCCGTCAACCACCAGGGGCAATTGCAGGCGATTACGCTCGCCTTCAACCTGGCGCCGGGCGTGCCGCTGGGCGACGCCACCGCCGCCATCGACCAGATGAAGGTCGACATGAAACTGCCGTCCTCGGTCATCACCAACTACGGCGGCGACGCGGCGGTGTTCCAGGACACCCAGTCGAGCCAGCTGATCCTGATCATCACCGCGATCGGCGTGATCTACGTGCTGCTGGGCGTGCTCTACGAGAGCTACATCCACCCGCTGACGATTCTCGCCGGCCTGCCGTCGGCGGCGGTCGGGGCCCTGGTCACGCTGTGGATCTTCGACATGGACCTGACCCTGATCGCGATGATCGGCATCCTGATGCTGATCGGTATCGTCAAGAAGAACGCGATCATGATGATCGACTTCGCGCTCGACGCCCAGAGGAATGCCGGCATGACCCCGGTCGAGGCGATCCGCGAGGCCTGCATCCTGCGCTTCCGCCCGATCCTGATGACCACGCTGGCGGCGATGATGGGCGCGCTGCCGATCGCGCTGGGCATCGGCGCCGGCGCCGAGCTGCGCCAGCCGCTCGGCCTGGCGGTGGTGGGCGGCCTGATCTTCTCGCAGGTGATCACGCTCTACATCACGCCGGTCATCTACCTGTACCTCGACAAGTACAGCGGCAGCGGTCCGATGAGCGATGTCGACATTGCCGCGCATGAAACGGCGCATGATCCCGCGCCCGTGCCGCACAAGCCGGTATCGCTCCACAAACCAGTTGAAACATAATGTAACAACCATCAATACAACCGACCTGTAAGCTGTGCAGCGTAACGCGGCCGTGCGCCGGCGACCCAAAGCAGGTAGACTGCGCGGGTAGAATTTGGCCCACCCCGCTTTGCGCTGACCAGTTTCCGGAAAGTTTTATTGACCTTGCGTGACCATTCCCACTCCTACGCCGCGTACAGCGATGTCTGCGAGCATTGCGGGCAAGTCCTGCCTGGCGCCGTGGTGCCGACCTACGGCGCGCGGCGCACCAGCCGTACCGGCCTGGCGGTCACGATCTTCCTGCACCTGCTGCTGGTAGCGCTGTACTTCTACCAGCCCGAACGTCCCGAAAAGAAGGCGCGTCCACCCAGCGGCGGCGAGATCGTGTACGTCGCGCCGCTGGCCAAGCCGCCGCCGCCGCAGGCGCAATCGCCCCAGAAGACCACCAAGCCCTCGAAGAGCCCGGCCCAGCCGCGCCCGACGACCCCGCGCGTCGAGCGCCTGCCCGACACCATCACCTTGCCCGAGGAAAAACCGGTCATCGTCGACAAGGTGCAGCCGCCGCCGCCCGAACCGAAATCCGAGCCGAAGGCGGAGGAAGCGCCGCCGATGGACATGGCCGAGTACATCGCGCGCCGCCGCGCCCAGCGCGGCGCGACCGAGCCCAGCCCGAGCCAGGAAGAAAGCGAAGCGGCGCGCGGCACGCGCAATGCGTTGGCGAACATTGCCGCCATCAATAACCGCGGCCGCGACGACAGCAACCAGAGCGGCGGCATCTTCTCGATCTCGAACAAGACCTTCCACAGCATGGACCTGAAGTTCCGCGGCTGGAATCCGAGCTTCAAGCGCCGCTGGCTGACCTCGGTGACGGTGGAGCAGGGCAGCGAGCCGGACGTCGAGACCGCCGTGGTCAAGAAGATGATCGAGCTGATCCGGCGCGAGAAGAGCGGCGACTTCGAGTGGGAATCGCACCGTCTCGGGCGCGTCGTGACGATGAGCGCGCGGCCGCAGGACACGGCCGAGCTGCAAGCTTTCCTGATGAAGGAAATGTTCCCCGAGTACAAGCCGCCGCGTTGACGCGGCAGGCCTGCACCTGCCTGCGGCACGGCTTGCGCGCGGATGCTTCCCGTGCGCAAGCTGCTTTCCTGACCTCTTATTTCCCTCTGCCATTGCCCCGCTGAACGGGCGCACTGCGTTGGTGCAGTCCTTTGCGCTGTGCCATCGACAGCGCGGACAAACACGATAGGCTGAGCTCGTGCCCTGTCGAGCTTGGCTTTGTCGAAGCTGCGAATTGGGCGTCCCCGCGCCCGGAGATCGCCGGGCGTCATTCTCCACGCAACCGGAGCAGTCCATGACCATCAAGCCAGACCAGCTTGTCAGCCCGATTCGCCGTCACGTCCTGAAGTCCGCCGGACTCACCCTTGCCGCGGGCGCCTTGCCCTTCGGTGCAGCGCTGGCGCAGCCGCAGGCGCAGCACCACAAACCGCGCTACCGCCGCTGGCGCGCCTCCTCGCATTCGAAGATGGGCACGCGCATGCTCAAGAGCTACGCGAAGGCGGTGAACGCCATGCTCGCGCTGCCGCCGGAGGATCCGCGCAACTGGTATCGCCAGGCCATCGTCCATACCCTCGACTGCCCGCACGGCAACTGGTGGTTCCTGCCCTGGCACCGCGGCTATCTCGGCTGGTTCGAACGGATCTGCCGCGAGCTGAGCGGCGACCCGCAGTTCGCGCTGCCTTACTGGGACTGGACCGCGGAGCCGAGCCTGCCCGATGGCATGTTCGACGGCGTGCTCGATCCGAACCATTCCGCGTTCGTCGGCAACGGTTCCGATTTCGAAGTCCGGCTGGCCTCGGCGGTCGCAAACTCGGGCTACTGGACCTCGCCCGACGGTGTGTTCAATCGCAATTCCCAGTACGGGCAACTGCTGGCGCGCAGTATCCGCTTCGATGCCGACGTGATGTTCGACATCCTGCGCGACCCGTCCGGCCGCATGTTCTTCGACCAGCCCGGCGCGCGCGGGCTGGTGCGCGAACGGCCCGGCTTCTCGCTGGCCGCCAGCGACGCGGTGTCGGCGAGCACGATCCAGGCCGCTTTGGCCGCGCCCGATTTCATCACCTTCGCCAGCGCCAAGACCTCGAACCACCACACCTCGAGCGGCTTCGGCATCCTGGAAGCGCGGCCGCACAATTCGGTGCACCGCTGCGTCGGCTCGCGCGACTGCAATTTCACGGAGACGCGCGGCTTCATGGCCGACATGCTCTCGCCGGTGGACCCGGTGTTCTTCCTGCACCATGCCAACATCGACCGCCTGTGGGATGTCTGGACGCGCCGCCAGCTGGCGCTCGGCCTGCCTGTCCTGCCGGCCGGCGTGGAACTGCGCACCGACCTGCCGGACGGAGAAAAGTCGCCGGAAGAACGCGCCACCGATTACTTCCGCTGGGCGCGCGAACCGCTGCTGTTCTTCGTCGACGCCAAGGGCGAACCGGTCAGGCAGACCCGCAACGGCGACTACGTGTCGATGGCGGCCTTCGGCTACGACTACGAGCCCGGCAGCGGGGAAGAGATGGTGCCGGGCGGGGGCAGGCGCGGGCCGCGTTCCGCGGCGCGGCGCGTCTACCCGGGCAAGGTGGTGGTGCGCGCCGTGCGCGGCCCGCAAGCGGCCAGCGCCCTGGTGCAGCTGCCGGCGGGGACGCTCGAGAATGCCACGGCCGCCGGCCAGACCATGGTCGCGAACGTCACGCTGAGCTTCCCGGAACAGTGCCGCGATCCCTACGCGGTGATCCTGAACGGGCCCGACGATCCGACCCAGGTCGACACCGGCAGCCCGTTCTACCTGGCGACGATCGTCATGTTCGGCCACCGCGGCGCCACCGGCCCCTTGAGCTTCTCGTTGCCGCTCGGCGAAAAGCTGCAGCGGGCGCGCGCCAATCAGCCGCAGTCCGGCGACGGCACGCTCCGGCTGCGCGTGCTGTCGCTGCATGAGCTGATGGGGCATCACCACATGGCGGGCCAGCCGGTGGAGTTGCTGGCGGCGAGTGTGGAAACCTACTGAAGCATCGGCTGACGGTTTTCGTAGGGTGGGCACTTGTGCCCACGCGGTAGAGCGTTCGCGTGATGGCGGCCTCACCGGTACGTCGTCAACATCAATGCAACCGGTACTTTCAGTTGCGTAGGGTGGGTACTTGTACCCACGCGGTAGAGCGTTTGCGTGATTTCGGCGTTACCGGTACGCCGGAAACAGCAAGGAAAACAGTGTGTTTACCGGGCGGCGGTGCCCGGTCACGGTGGAAGAAGGGCAGAAGGTCGACCGCGTGGGTACAAGTACCCACCCTACAAAAAAACCGTGCCTCGGCACGGTTTTTCTATTGCTGAAGCGCAGTCAACGCTTACGCACCCGCCTTCAGCTTGCGCGCCACGTCGAGCGCAAAATAGGTCAGCACGCCGTCGGCGCCGGCGCGCTTGAAGGCCATCATCGATTCCATCATGACCTTGTCGTGGTCCAGCCAGCCGTTCTGGGCGGCCGCTTTCAGCATCGCGTATTCGCCGCTGACCTGGTAGGCGAAGGTCGGCACCTTGAACTCGTCCTTCACGCGGCGCACCACGTCGAGGTAGGGCATGCCCGGCTTGACCATCACCATGTCGGCGCCTTCGGCCAGGTCGAGCGCGACTTCGCGCAGGGCCTCGTCGCTGTTGGCCGGGTCCATCTGGTAGGTGTTCTTGTCGGCCTTGCCCAGGTTGGCGGCCGAACCCACCGCGTCGCGGAAGGGGCCGTAGAAGGCCGATGCGTACTTGGCCGAGTAGGCCATGATGCGGGTGTGGATGAAGCCGCGCTCTTCCAGCGCCGCGCGGATCACGCCGATGCGCCCGTCCATCATGTCCGACGGCGCCACCACGTCGACGCCGGCCTCGGCGTGCGTCAGCGCCTGGCGCGTCAGCATCTCGATGGTCTTTTCGTTGACGATGTAGCCGTTCTCGTCCGGCAGGCCGTCCTGGCCGTGGGTCGTGTACGGGTCGAGCGCGATGTCGGTCAGGATGCCCAGCTGCGGGAAGTGCTGTTTCAGGGCGCGCACGGCGCGCGGCACCAGGCCGTCCGGGTTGGTCGCCTCGACGCCGTCATAGGTCTTCAGCGACGCGTCGATGACCGGGAACAGGGCCAGCACCGGGATGCCGAGCGAGACGCATTCCTCGGCGACCTGCATCAGGAGATCGACCGAGACGCGCTCGACGCCCGGCATCGACGCCACCTGCTGGCGCTGGTTTTCGCCGTCGAGGATGAAGACCGGGTAGATCAGGTCGGCGGCGGTGAGGGTGTTTTCGCGCATCAGGGCGCGCGAGAACGGGTCGCGGCGCATGCGGCGCATGCGGCTGTTCGGGTACTGTCCGGTAACGATCGAGCTCATGGAATGTTGCTTTCTCTTTCAGGAGTGGTCGGGGGCCCCGTTCGCATCGGGTTCGCCGGCGGCATCGTCGGTCAGGCCGAGCAGGTCGAGGATCTTGGCGTCCGCTTCCTCGACGCCGATGCGCTTGAGCGCGGAGAACAGCTGCACGGTGAAGGGGAAGCCTTCGCCGTCCTCATCGACATAGCTGTCGAGCACCTTCTGCGCCTGGCGCAGCGCATTGGTCTTTTCGTTCTGGTTCAGCTTGTCGGCCTTGGTCAGGATGCAGTGGATCGGCTTGCCGGTCGGGGCGAACCATTCCAGCATCTGCACGTCCAGGTCGGTGAACGGGCGGCGCGAATCCATGATCAGGACCAGCGCGGCCAGCTGCTCGCGGCGCTGCACGTAGTCGCCCAGCAGTTTCTGCCAGTGCAGCTTGGCCGTGCCCGACACCTCCGCATAGCCATACCCCGGCAGGTCGACCAGCAGCGCCTGGATCTCCTCGACGATGGTCGGGTCCTTGCGGTGCTGCCCGACGTGGGCGCCGCCGATCGAGAAGTAATTGATGTGCTGGGTGCGCCCCGGCGTTTTCGACGCGAAGGCGAGGCCTTTCTGGTTCGTCAGAATATTGATCGCCGTCGATTTGCCCGCGTTGGAGCGACCGGCAAAGGCGATTTCGGGCACCCGGGTGGATGGGAGATCACGCAGCTGGTTGACGGTCGTGAAGAAGCGGGCTTGCCAGAGTTTGGACATGGAAGAGAGGTGAAAAAGGCAACGAAATGAGGCGTGGAGGAAACAATCCTATTGTACAATAAGGGGTTATCTAATGCTTGTCGCCCCGGGGAGCGGGCGAGAAAACCTCCATGGCGGCGTTGCATCGTCTCGCCGTACTAGCGTACTGTCTTCGACGATGCGCCTTGCCCTGAAGGTTTTTCGCACGCTCCAGATTTGGGTTTTGGTGAGGCCGCTGTACCAATAAAACTGTTTTCGACTTTTTCAGGGTGCTCGAATGAATCGTGTGTCTGTATCGTCCGCTAGCGCGGTGTTCGTGAAATCGTTGTTGGTTGCAACCCTGGCGCTCGGCAACGCCGCTATCGCCGCCGAAGCCCAGCCTGCCGCAAAACCCGACGCCGCCAAAGGCGCCACCCTGTACGACAGCGGCGACACCGCGCGCGGCCTGCCGGCCTGCCTGTCCTGCCACGGCGCCAACGGCAATTCGACCATCGCCGCCAATCCCAAACTGTCGGCGCAGTTCGAAGCCTACACCCATAAGCAGCTGGTCGACTTCACGACACCGCAGCGCAATAACCCGGTCATGAGCACCTACGCCAAGATGCTGACCGAGGAAGACAAGCGCAACATCGCCGCCTACCTCGCCACCCAGAAGGTCAAGCCGGGCGCGGCCAAGAACAAGGACACGGTCGAACTGGGCCGCAAGATCTACCGCGGCGGCATTGCCGACAAGGGCGTGGCCGCCTGCGCCAGCTGCCACGGCGCCGCCGGCTCCGGCATTCCGGCCCAGTACCCGCGCCTGGCCGGCCAGCACCAGGACTACACGATGACCCAGCTGACCGCCTTCAAGAGCGGCACGCGCGCCAACAGCCCGCAAATGACCACGCTGGCCCAGCGCCTGTCGGAGGCCGAAATGCAGGCCGTGGCCGACTATATCGCCGGCCTGCGCTGATCTTCCTGTATCGACAGTAAGAGCGCCTAACAAAACCTCCATGGCGGCGTTGCATCGTCTCGCCGTACGCTCGTACTGTCTTCGACGACGCGCCTTGCCCTGAAGGTTTTGTTAGGCGCTCACAGTACTGTAAGGAAGGGCGCCAACGCGAGTCGGCGCCCTTTTTTACTGTACACTCGCGGCGCACCTGACCGCATGAAAGAGTAAGTCCCAGAATGAGCACCACCGGAATTGAACTGAAGACGCGCCGGCGCGCGCTGGCCGAAGCCGTCGAGCTGGTGTCGTCGATGCGTTTTGCCATCAGCCTGCTGGTGATCCTGGCTATCGCCGCCATCATCGGCACCGTGCTGCGCCAGGGCGACGCGATGCCGAACTACGTGAACCAGTTCGGCCCGTTCTGGTACGAGATTTTCCGCAAGCTGGGCCTGTTCACCGTCTATTCGAGCTGGTGGTTCCTGGCGATCCTGCTGGTGCTGATCGTCTCCACCGGCCTGTGCATCGTGCGCAATACGCCGAAGATGCTGCGCGACATGCGCAGCTGGCGCGACCACGTGCGCGAGGAATCGCTGCGCAATTTCCATCACAAGAGCGAGTGGACCGCGCCGCTGAACAGCTCGGCGCTGGCGGTGCAGAGCGCCGAGCGCCTGCGCCACGCCGGCTATGCCGTGAAAATCGTCGAGAAGGACAGCGGCGTGCTGGTCGCCGCGAAGAAGGGCGCCGGCAACAAGTTCGGCTATATTTTCGCGCACACGGCCATCATCGTCATCCTGCTGGGCGGCATGCTCGATTCCGAGCTGCCCATCCGTTTCCAGCAATGGTTCTTCGGTAAGACGCCGTATGCCGGCAGCGGCCTGATCTCGCAGATCCCGGCCCAGCACCGTCTCGGCCTGTCGAACCCGACCTACCGCGGCAACACCATGCTGGCCGAAGGCCAGACCGGCAACACCGCGATCCTGCCCCAGGCCAGCGGCGTGCTGGTGCAGGACCTGCCGTTCGCGATCGAACTGAAGAAATTCAACATCGAGTTTTACTCGACCGGCATGCCGAAACTCTTCGCCAGCGAGATCGTGGTGCACGACCGCGAGGCGGGCAAGACCTTCCCGGCGACGATCGAGGTCAACAAGCCGCTGATCTACAAGGGCGTGGCGGTCTACCAGTCGAGCTTCGAGGATGGCGGCAGCAAGCTCAAATTGACCGGCTTCCCGATGACCGGCACCAGCGCCAGCGCTTTCGAGATCGCCGGCGAGGTGAACGGCTCGACCCCGCTGAAGACCGCGGCCGGCGCCTTCGACGTCGAGTGGTCGGGCTTCCGCCCGTTCAACGTCGAGAACACCGCCAACAACGACCCGCGCGCGGTGGAGAAGGGCAAGTCCTTCAACGAGCAATTCTCGGCCACGCTCAGCAAGGCCTCCGGCTCGGCCGGCAAGAATGCCGACAACAAGGACCTCAAGAATGTCGGCCCGAGCGTGCAATACAAACTGCGCGACCAGACCGGCCAGGCGCGCGAATTCCTGAACTACATGCAGCCGGTGACGCTCGAAGGCGCCCAGGTCTTCCTGGCCGGCGTGCGCGAAAGCCCGGCCGACCAGTTCCGTTTCCTGCGCATCCCGGCCGACGACAACTACAGCGTGCGCGAATGGATGCGCCTGCGCGCGGCCCTGGCCGACCCGCTGACCAAGATCCCGAACCGGCGCCACTTCGACACCTTCCTGGAAAAGGAATGGCAG
>DNCF01000537.1:0-7644 GCA_003484545.1 Massilia sp.
TGCGGCCGATGCGGTGCACGTGGACCTCGGCGTCCTTCGAGACGTCGACGTTGATCACGGCTTCCAGGTTGGCGATGTCGAGGCCGCGCGCGGCGACGTCGGTCGCCACCAGTACCGAGCAGCTGCGGTTGGCGAACAGCACCAGGATCTCGTCGCGCTCGCGCTGCTCCAGTTCGCCGTACAGGGCGAGGGCGGAGAAGCCCTGTTCGCGCAGCGAATCGGCCAGCTCGCGGCAATGCGCCTTGGTATTGCAGAAGGCCAGGGTCGAGACCGGGCGGAAGTGGCGCAAGAGGCGCGCCACCGCCGCGTCGCGCTCGCCGAAGTCGACTTCGTAGAAGCGCTGCTCGATGGTGGAATCGTCGTGCTGGCTCTCGACCACCACTTCCAGCGGGTCGCGCAGGAAGCCGGCGGTGGCGTGGCGGATATCGTCAGGGTAGGTCGCAGAGAACAGCAGGGTCTGGCGGCGCTCCGGGCAGGCGCGCACGATGTTCGCGATCTCGTCGTAGAAGCCCATGTCGGTCATGCGGTCCGCTTCGTCCAGCACCAGGGTCTGCACGCGCGACAGGTCGAGCGTGCCGCGGCCCAGGTGGTCGCGAATGCGGCCCGGAGTGCCGACCACGATGTGGGCGCCATGCTCGAGCGAGGCGATCTGCGGGCGCATCGCGATGCCGCCGGTGAGCGTCAGGATCTTGACGTTGCCGACGCCGCGCGCGAGGCGCCGCAGTTCGCCCGCGACCTGGTCGGCCAGTTCGCGCGTCGGGCACAGCACCAGGCCCTGGACCGCGAACCAGGCGGGATTGAGCTTGTGCAGGATGCCGATGCCGAAGGCGGCGGTCTTGCCGCTGCCGGTGGCGGCCTGGGCGATCAGGTCACGGCCCTCGAGGACGGCCGGCAGGCTTTCGGCCTGGATCGGCGTCATCTCGCGATAGCCGAGGATGTCGAGGTTGGACAGGAATTGCGGCGCGAGCGCCAGCGAAGAGAAAGGATGGGTCATGGTTTCCGGCTTTATGCCGGAGTCGCCGGCGCCCAGACCGGCAGGCCGGTCAAATCGAGGTTGTCGTCGCGGCGCCAGACGGGCAGGCCGGTGGTGTCGGTTTCTTCGAGCAGGGTGAGCTGCTCCTGCTTCATGGCGGCACGACGGGGACGGGGAGCGCGCTTGGGTTCGACAGCGGGGACGACGGCGGCGACCAGCGGTGCGGCCGGTTCAAAACCCGGCAAGTCGATCGTCGCGTTGTCTTTCTTGTCTCTCATCTGGCTCAACGGATTGCAGTGCGGCTGCCCCAGAAAACAAAAGCCCGGCTACAAGAGTCGGGCTCGTTTTTCTTACTCGTTACTTACTGATTACTGCTAGTGTTTGGTTGCGGGGACAGGATTTGAACCTGTGACCTTCGGGTTATGAGCCCGACGAGCTGCCAGACTGCTCCACCCCGCGTCTGAGGCATGCATTGTACATCTTCTGGCGGCCTGACGCAAATCGAAGCTTCAAGCCGCCTGGCAGGCAATCGATCAGGCGACGCGCAGGCGCCACAGCGACGTCACCTCGAGCGAGCGCGCCGCGTGCAGCGGATCCTCGGCATCGAAGGCTTTCGCATGGGTCGGACGCACGTCGTGGCGTCCGGCCACCGCCAGGCCCGCCGCCGCGATCCAGCCCAGCAGCTGCTCGCGCGTGCGCAGTCCCAGGTGCTCGGCGAGATCGGACAGGATCAGCCAGCCTTCGCCGCCTGGCGCCAGGTGGGCCTTCAGGCCGCCGAGGAAGCCGCGCAGCATGCGGCTGTCCGGATCGTAGATCGCATACTCGATGGCGGAACTGGGTTTGCCCGGCAGCCAGGGCGGATTGCAGACCACGACGTCGGCCTGGCCTTCCGGGAACAGGTCGGCCTTGACGATCTCGACTTGTTTCGACAGGCCCAGGCGCTCGACGTTGTCGCGCGCGCAACCGAGCGCGCGCTCGTCCATGTCGGTCGCGACCACGCGCGGCAGGCCGCGCCGTGCCAGCACGCTCGACAGCACGCCCGTACCGGCGCCGATGTCGAAGGCCAGCTTCGCGCCGGGCGGCAGCGGCGCCTGCGCCACCAGCTCGACATATTCGCCGCGTACCGGCGAGAACACGCCGTACCAGGGATGGATGCGCTCGTCCAGCGCCGGAATGTAGACACCCTTGCGGCGCCACTCGTGGGCGCCGATCAGGCCCAGCAATTCGCGCAGCGAGGCCACGCAGGGCTCGGTCGACGGTCCCCAGGCCTCGAGACAGGCTTCCTTCACATCCGGCGCGCGGCGCAGCGGAATCGTGTAATCGGCATCGAAAGGAATCAGCAGCATGGCCAGCGTACGGGCGCGCTGCAGCTGGGCCAGGCGATGGCGGTGGAACTGCTCGGTCGGCGTGGCCGGGGCCTTGGACGCTTTCGCACGCTTGGCGCGCGAACCTTTATGGTCGATGCGGCGCGCCAGCGCCTGCACCAGCTGGCGCGCGTTCTGGAAGTCGCCGCGCCAGAG
The DNA here is from genome assembly GCA_003484545.1 of Massilia sp. Lineage (GTDB taxonomy): Bacteria > Pseudomonadota > Gammaproteobacteria > Burkholderiales > Burkholderiaceae_D > Telluria. The sequence goes on from DNCF01000537.1 coordinate 2,494, forward strand.
CAGGGCGGTGCCGTCCAGCGCCAGGCGGTAAGCCGTGTCGGCGGCCATGGTGTCGTCGGCGATCACGACCTTCTTCGGCGCCGGCCAGCCGCTCTCGGAGCGCCACAGCGCCGAGCGCTGCTCGCCGCCTTCCGTCCATTCGATACGCGTCATGTGCTTAATGGTGGTGGTGCCAGTCGGTGCCGTTCGATGCGAGGAAGGACTTCACGGCGTCCGCGTTGCCGGTCGCGTGCAGCTTGACTTCGCCGCAGCCGCAGATGCCCTGGTAAGGCTGGATGTGCGAGCAGGCCGAGACCTTCTGCAGGTAGACAGTGACGGGCTTGGCGCACTTGGCGCATTTGAAGGTGAGGGTGCGGGCGGGTTTCATGAGTGTTTAGGTGTGTGCGATGCAAAGCGTGCATTGTACAAGGATGGCGGACATCGGGCAGGCCGGACGCTCACGACGGGCGGTACGGCCCTGATGAATCAGTCGACGATCTCCACCTCGGCCTCCAACCAGACGCTTGGCCTGGCATTCAGCACCGACGCAGGGTTCGGGTTCAAGCTGAACTGCATCCGCTTTGGCGTACCGCTCACCCGGATTTCGGCCCTGGAGTCCGCGAGTGGCTGTGGACCGCACAGGTCCGGGCAGCCTGGAGCGGCATCGGGCGGAGTGACGTCGACGCCGGCGGTCGCATAGGCGCCGCGGGTTTTCGACACGGCCTTCGCACCCCATACGGAGACGCTCAGCTTTTCTCCCTCCCTTGGCATCGTGCACCCTTCGATTTCTGCGGCATTGAAGGAAGCGGGCTTGTCCGGATCGGCATACACGGGAATCTTGCCGCTGACCTCGCAAAGTGTGCTGATCTTGCTGACCACACCATTTTTCGCTTCGATCAAGCGCACCGTGACAGTCATGCTGGCCTGGCGCAGCTTGGGCGCCAGCGGTGGCGGCGGCGGAATGGCCATCGCCGAAGAGACGCTTGCCAGCAGCGACATGGCCAATACACCGTTCCGGAGCGACCGGCGCACGCCCTGCGCGCCAGGGTATTCAATGTGGTTTGCCATCGCAATGCACCTGAAGGAGATAAACCGAAAGTAACATGATAGATCAGAAACTTCCCGATGCAGTCGCTTCCAGGCGCCCGGGCACTTTCATTGCTCCCGAACCGAAAATCCGCATTTGCAGGGCTGTGCTATCGTCGTTGCCAGACCGTCATGAGCCAATCAACACGATGTCGCCCCTCCCCGCGCGCGATGCGCAGGCGGAAAGCGGCGAGCCTATCAGGAGAAAGCATGGACCGTTTCAAAGACAAGACCGTCCTCGTCACCGGCGCCGCTTCCGGCATCGGCCTGGCCGCCGCCCGCCGCTTCCTGGACGAAGGCGCACGCGTCCTGATGCTCGACATCGACGAAGCCAGTCTCCGGGAAGCCGCCGCCAGGCTGCCGCAGGACCGGGTGCTGGTGCAGGTCGGCGATACCGCCGACAAGGAAACCGCGGCGGCTGCCGTGAAGGCGGCCGTCGAGCGCTTCGGCGGCCTGCATATCCTGATCAACAACGCGGGCATGGCCACTGAAGGCGACATCATGCAGACGAGCGAAGAAGACTTCGCGCGCGTGATGGCGGTGAACGTGGCCGGCTACTTCCACATGGCCAAGGCCGCGATGCCCGAACTGGTGAAGACACGCGGATCGATCGTCATGACATCCTCGGTCTCGGGGCTGGGCGGCGACTGGAACCTGTTCGCCTACAACACCTCGAAGGGCGCCGTCAGCAACATGGTGCGCGCGATGGCGATGGATGCCGGCAAGGATGGCGTGCGGGTGAACGCGGTCAACCCGAGCTTCACGGACACGGGAATGACCCAGGACATGATGAGCGATCCGGAACTGGTCGCCAAGTTCAGGGAACGCATGCCGCTCGGCGCGCCCGAGGACGCCGAGGGCGTCGCCGCGGCGATCGCCTTCCTGGCCAGCGAGGATGCGCGCCTGGTCACGGGCGTGAACCTGCCGGTGGACGCCGGGTTGATGGCGTCGAACGGACAGCCGCCGCAATAAGCATCGTTCCCGGCGCGCGCCGTGGACGCCCCCACGCTAATTTAATTGCGTTCCCAGGTTTCATGCAGATGACGCCACGCCAGCCTGCCATTCTCCAGCACGAACACGGCGGTCGACCGTCGCAGCGTTGTCCCGCTTTGCGGTGCATGCTGGCGTTCACGGTATGTCACGACCGCACCTTCGGGCCACTCCTCCAGCAGGACCATGCTGTCGATATGAATCGCCAGGCCCGGCCGGCCATTGCGCTGCGCTGTGAAAAGACGGCTCAACGCTTCGTGATCCATGGTGGATCCGGCCGGCGTGATCATCGAAAAGCGAGGGCTGAACCGGCACAACAGGCCTTGCAGATCGCCCGCACCTTTGCCGAGCCAGTTTTCGATCACCGTGTGCGCATTCAGTACTTCATCGAGATACATGTTCATCTTGTTTCCAATTCGCGAGTGAGATCCAGTTTTACCAAGTGCTTGCTGACAAACAGGCTGGCCACGACCGGAATCAGGGTCACGGCAGCCGCACAATAGAATGTCCAGTGATAGGCTTGAGACAGCGTCGCATGCCCGGAAAACTGGTTGAACAGCATGCCCAGAAGCGCCACGCCAAAACAGAAGCTGAGTTGGCGGTTGATGTTCCACAGGGCAGTGGCGTGCTGCAAGGCGGCGTTCTTCATGTTGAGGAAGGTGGTGCTTTGCGCCGTGCTGCTGCACAGGCTGCCGCCGGTCCCCATCAGCGCAAATGCCACCATCAGGTTGGCGGGGCGACCGCCATCGCTGGCCAATGCCAGCAGCACGATTCCCGATGTTTGTATGATGCATCCTGCAATGATCAGCGGGCGGGGACCGAGCCGGTTGAAGCTTTTTCCGCTTAGCCAGATAGCGAGGAAAGAGCCGCATGCCCAAGGCAGCATCAGCGCTCCCGCAGCCGCCGGCGACATCGACAGCAAGTCCTGCAGATACAACATGCCGATCAAGCTGATGCCGATAAACATCCCCGGTACACATTGATAGATGAGCATGGAAAAACGCATGAGCGGATCCTTCAGGAGCTCGACGTCGACAAGGGGAAAAGGATGCAGCCTGCAATGTCGTACGAAAAGGATCAGCAGGATCAGCGATGCGATCAGATACCCGGCGGCCGGCATTTCGTTACCGGTCTTCCCCAACTTTGCCAGGCCCAGCAGGGTGAGCGCCAGCGCGCCGCATCCCATCAACAGGCCCATGAGGTCGAGCGGTCTGGCTTCGCCATCCGCTCGGTCGGCTTTCAGCCAATAAAAGGCGAGTCCCAGCGCGATCGCCGCGGCGGGCAGGCTGGCGAAGAATGCCCAGCGCCATCCAAGCGCCTGGACCAGCAATCCGCCGATCGCCGGCGACGAGGCGGGGGCAATCAGGCCGACCAGCATCACGGCCGACGAGAGTCTCGCCCGTTCATGCCTGTCATACAGCTGCCAGGCCAGCGCTTGCCCCACCGATATCAGCAAGCCTCCACCCGCGCCCTGTACCAGCCGCCAGAGGACCAGCGCTTCAAGCGAATTTGCCATGCCACATGCGGCGGTGGCGAGTGTGAACAGCGAGAGGGACAAAAGGATGACCCGCCGCGCCCCCACGCGTTGCGTCAGCCATGCACTGAGCGGAATCACCAGCGTCAGGCCGACGATGTAGCTATTGCTGACCCACGCCAGCGCAGCCACCGAAGCATGCAGGCTTCGTCCGATTTCCGGATACGCCACCCCGGCGATGAACATATTGATCAAGTCGATGAAAAAGCCGAGCAGATATACAGCGGCGACCTTGCGGCGATAGGACATGAGGTTTCCCTGGATTGCAGTGGGCGTAATGTATGCGTATCGGCCGTTCGGATAAACAAGGGATGGCTTGATATACTGTCAAATTAATTTTGACAAACGATGGGGGAGTGTGATCAATCTGCAGCGGCTTGCAGCCTTTGTGGCGGTGGTGGACGCGAAAAGCTTCACGGCTGCAGCAAGGACGCTGGGCCAGACGAAGGCGGTCGTCAGTTTCAATATTCGCCAGCTCGAGGCCGAGCTTGGCGTCGCGCTGCTGCTACGCACCACGCGCCGACTGACGTTGACGGAAGCCGGAGACGCCTTTTACCGGCGCGGCATACAGCTCCTGAAAGACGCGGAAGCGATCGTGGACGATGTCCGCCGCGGCCACGGGGGACTGTCGGGCGAGCTGCATATCACCAGCACATCGGAATATGGCGCCCGCGTGATCGTTCCCGCGCTGGTGGCGTTCAGGCGTCTGCACCTCGGATTGAAAATTCGCCACGTCTCGTCATCCCAGCATGAAGATCTCATTTCGGAGCGATTCGATCTGGCGATCCGCCTGGGCAGTCTGGCGGATTCCTCCCATCGCGCCGCGCTCCTGACCCGGTTTCGCATCCTGCCGGTCGCATCGCCAGGCTGGCTCGAAGAAAATCCAGTCAATGCGCCGCAGATGCTGGAACAGGCATGCTGGGGCATTCACACGCGCCTGAACGATCGCTTGCGCTGGTGTCTCAGCGGGCCGGGACAGGAGCCATATGCGTTCGAGATCGCGAAGGCGAACATGTTCGGCTCCGACAGCGCGTCGGCCCTGATGGCGTTTGCATTGGAAGGCGGTGGCGTGGCGCTGCTTCCCGAGTGGCTCGTCGGCCCGGCGCTGGAAAGGGGGGAGTTGTGCCATGTGCTCCCCGAGTTCGCATTTCCGGAACAAGGGGTGTATGCGGTTTATCCGGACACCCGGCATGTGCCGGAAAAAGTCCGTGCCTTCATCGATTTTTTACGCCAGAGAATCTAGCGCTGACTCTTGCCGAACGCCAGAGGCCAAAGACCGTAAAAACAGCTTGCAACATTGTGGCCAAGGTTCAGGACGGCTGGAACCTGTTCGCCTATGACATCCGGAAGGGCCCGCGTCCTTAGGCCCCCACGCTGATCGCGCTGCTCCCGCCGCCGTTCGGCCGCACCTGGATCTTGGCCGCGATCCGTTCCGTCATCTCGTGCACGTGCGAGATCACGCCGACCTTGCGGCCCATCGACTGCAGGGCGTCGAGCGCGTCCATGGCCACGCCGAGGGTCGCGCTGTCGAGCGAGCCGAAGCCCTCGTCGATGAACAGCGA
>DNCF01000537.1:7835-7980 GCA_003484545.1 Massilia sp.
GCCCTCGTCGATGAACAGCGACTCGACCCGCACCCGGTTCGAGGACAGCGAGGCCAGGCCCAGGGCCAGGGCCAGCGAGACCAGGAAGGACTCGCCGCCGGAGAGCGAATTGACCGAGCGGATCTCGCCGCCCATGTCGTGGTCG
>DNCF01000352.1:0-390 GCA_003484545.1 Massilia sp.
GAGCTTGGCGAAGGCGCGCTCCTGGGGCGCCAGCTCTTCGCTGCGGTAGGCGAATTCGGCGGCCTTGCGCAACCAGACGGCGCCGACCTGGTCCAGGTCGAGCCAGCGCTCGTCGTCCAGCCGGCGCAGTCGCTGGCGCACCTGCGCCGCGTCGAATGTCTGCACGCACTGGTAGTCGCGCGGGAAGGCATCGAGGTCGATGCGGAAGGGGTGGTGGCCCTTGGCGGCGAGGATGGTGGCAACCAGGTCGGCGTGGAGGTCGCCGCTGTTGGTGACGATCAGGATCGAATGACGCATGGGGCACCGTTGTCGGGGAATGGTGGTGGAAAAGCCCTGCCGGGCAGGGCTTTCGTGATGCGTGCTTAGCAGTAGACGCCGCCGTCGACGGCG
>DNCF01000352.1:447-11532 GCA_003484545.1 Massilia sp.
TAGACGCCGCCGTCGACGGCGCGGGTGGTGGAGTAGCGGACCAGGCCACTGTCCGGAACCGGGTCGGTGCAGCCGGCGACGGAGACGCCGTCGCGCACTTTCCATTGCTGTGCCGGCTTGGCGTCCTGCTGTTGCTTTTCCGCCAGTTTGAAGGCGAACAGGGTCGATTGCTGTTGGTTTTGCATGTCTCGCTCCTTTGATAGTTTGTCGTGTAGCCGATGAATGTCCTGCGGGAGCAGGACTGATCGTTCACCTGGTTCAGCAGTAGATGCCGCCGTCGACGCTCCAGGTCGTCGAAGCACGGTACAGGCCGCGGTCGGGGTTGACGTCGGTGCAGCCGGCCACCGCGACGCCTTCGCGCACTTTCCATTGCTGCGCCGGCTTGGTGTCCTGCTGTCGCTTCTCCGCCAGCTTGAAGGCGAACAGGGTCGATTGCTGTTGGTTTTGCATCTTTCTTTCCTTGTCAAAAGCGTTGTGCTGCGGGTGGAAAAGCCAGGCAGGGCAGGGCCTTTCGTTCAAGTGGTTCAGCAGTAGGCGCCGCTGTCGCTGCCTTCGAAGCGGTTGCTTTCGCGGGAAGGCGTGCCTTCCTCATCGAGGAGGGTGCAGCCGGCCACGGAGACGCCGTCGCGTACTTTCCAGGCTGGTGTCGGCTGGGACTCCCGGCTGCGTTTCTCGGCCAGCTTGAAGGCGAACAGCTTGCTTTGTTTCTGACTCTGCATTTCACATCCTTCCAAAGCGTTGCGATGCAATGGCGAACAACGCCATGCGCGAGTGTTTGCTACGTGAGCTCAGCAGTAGACGCCGGCGTCCCTGCCGCCCAATTCGGTGGTTTCACGCATCACGAGGGAATTCCTGTCGGGGTAGGTGCAACCGGCCACGGAAACACCGTCGCGCACTTTCCACTGTTGCGCCGGCTGGGCCTGCTGCTCGCGTTGGCCGGCCAGCTTGAAGGCAAACAGTGTGGTCTGTTTCTGGTTCTGCATTTCACGATCCTTCCAAATGTTGTGATGCGATGGAGAACAATTCGTGCGAAGACTGCCCTGGGTGAACTCAGCAGTAGATGCCACCGTCGGCGTCGCCCCATTCGCTGGTGGCACGCTGTATGAGGGGGTCGTTGTCGATGTAGGTGCAGCCCGCCATGGCGACGCCGTCGCGCACTTTCCACTGTGGCGCAGGCTGGGTTTGCTGGTCACGCTGGCCGGCCAGCTTGAAGGCGAAGAGTTTGGTTTCTTTTTGATTCTGCATTTCACGATCCTTTCTTGGGTTGATGAAGGGATGAAACTGAATGCAAAACAATTACTAGAGCCAAATAAAAAGCCTTGCACGCGGCAAGGCTTCAAGGAGGGAATCAGCAGTAGATGCCGGCGTCGGCGCCACCCCAGGTGCTGGACGCGCGGTAGTTGTCGTACGCATCCGGACCGGAGCAACCGGCAACGGCAACGCCGTCGCGCACTTTCCATACCGCTTGCTGCACAGCTTCTTGTTCCTGCTTCCGTGCCAGCTGAAAAGCGAACAGCCTGGTTTGCTGTTGGTTTTGCATTGCCCGTTCCTTTCATTTGTTAAGAACGAATTGCATTCGCGCCATGTTTGGGCGCAGGTAAATACTAGAGGTGCAATAAGGAAAGGTCAATAAAATTTCTCTCATGCAACATGCATAGGATTTTTCCTACCCGTATCACCGGCCGGAAATGCAGAAAAATGCCCGCCGTGCGCAGGGCACCGGCGGGCATCGAGGAGCTTGTGTATGTTGGCTTAGTGCGCGTACTGCGCGTCCTTCAGCGTGTCGAGCACGTAGCGCGTCATGCTGCCGGCCAGCTCGTGCTCGCCGAGGAAGACCTTGCCGCCGGTGTCCTCGCGCAGCAGTTCGGCCTCCTGCTCGTTATGGGTGCGCACGACGCAGCGGATCTCGGGATTGAGCGCCTTGGCTATTTCGATCATGGCGCGCACGTGGAAGGTGTCGGGGGTGGCGATCACCAGCACCGCCGCGCGCGCGATGTGGGCCTGGATCAGCACCGCCGGCTCCGAGGCGTCGCCGACCACGGCCGGTTGGTCGCGCTTGCGCAGCGCATCGACGATCTCGCGGTTCTGCTCGGCGACCACGTAGTGGATGCCTTGCGCCGTGAGCGCGTCGGCGATGCGCCGGCCCACGCGGCCGTAGCCGACCAGCACCACCTGGCCGGTGAGGCGTTCGTGCGGTACGCTCATCGGCAGCTCGGCCAGCGGGTCGGGCGAGCTTTCGAGCTTGCGCACCAGCTCCGAATTCTTGCGCAGCCAGCGCTGCAGCGGCTCGATCGCCGCGAACAGCAGCGGATTGACGGCGATCGAGATGATCGCGCCGGCCAGGATCAGGCTCTGGCCCTCGGGCGGCATGAGTTCGAGCGAAATGCCGAGCGCCGCCAGGATGAACGAGAACTCGCCGATCTGCGCCAGGCTGGCCGAGACCGTGATCGCGGTATTCAGCGGATAGCGCAGCGCCAGCACCAGCGCCATCGCGGCGATCGACTTGCCGAAGATGATGACCGCGACCACCGCCAGCACGTGCAGCGGGTCCTCGACCAGCACCATCGGATCGAACAGCATGCCGACCGACACGAAGAACAGCACCGAGAATGCGTCGCGCAGCGGCAAGGACTCCTCGGCGGCGCGGTGCGACAGTTCCGATTCGCGCAGCACCATGCCGGCAAAGAAGGCGCCCAGCGCGAACGAGACGCCGAACAGGTGCGAGGAGCCGTAGGCGATGCCGACCGCGGCGGCGATCACGGACAGCGTGAACAGCTCGCGCGAATTGGTCTTGGCCACGCGCCACAGGAACCAGGGGAAGATCTTGCGGCCGACCAGCAGCATGAAGGCGACAAAGGCGCCGACCTGCAGCAGGGTCTTGCCGAGCGCCATCCACAGCGAATCGTCGCCGCCGGCGCCCTTGCCGCCGAGGGGGCCGGCCAGCGCCGGCAGCAGCACCAGCACCAGCACGGTCACCAGGTCCTCGACCACCAGCCAGCCGACCGCGATGCGCCCGTTCATCGAATCGAGCACGCCGCGGCTTTCCAGCGCGCGCAGCAGCACCACCGTGCTGGCCACCGACAGCGCCAGGCCGAACACCAGGCCCGCGCCCAGGCTCCAGCCCCACAGGTGGGTCATGCCGATGCCCATCGCGGTGGCCACGGAGATCTGCAGGATGGCCCCGGGCAGGGCGATCCTGCGCACGTCGAGCAGGTCCTTCAGCGAGAAATGCAGGCCCACCCCGAACATCAGCAACATCACACCGATCTCGGCCAATTGCGATGCCAGCGATACGTCCGCCACGAAACCTGGCGTGGCGGGACCGATCAGGACACCGGCGGCGAGATAGCCGACCAGCGCGGGCAATTTCAGGCGTATGGCGATCATGCCAAATATGAGGCCGAAGCCCAGCGCGGCGGCGATGGTTGTGATCAGACTGAGTTCATGGTGCATGCAGTACATCCCCTTATCAAAGTTAAATCGATCCAGTATAAAGGACGGGGCTTCCACGATGTCGAAAAAAATAGAGGCGAACCTCGATGGCGCGGGCATTCCCGCGCGGCCGACTCTGTCTATAATCGAACGCAAAAAGGCCGCCGGCCGCCAACCCAGACAGGAGACAACATGAGCCGCAAGGTATTCGTTACCGGCGTCGGGATGATCCCGTTCGCCAAGCCCGGCGCGTCCGCGCCCTACCACGAGATGGGTCTTGAGGCCGCCCGCGCCGCCCTGCAGGATGCCGGCCTCCCTTACGAGGACATCGAGCAGGCCTACGTGGGCTACGTCTACGGCGACTCGACCTGCGGCCAGAAAGCCCTGTACGGCGTCGGCATGACCGGCATCCCCATCGTCAACGTCAACAACAACTGCTCGACCGGCTCCACGGCGCTGTTCCTGGCGCGCCAGGCGGTGGCCAGCGGCGCGGTCGACTGCGTGCTGGTGCTCGGCTTCGAGCAGATGAGTCCCGGCGCCCTCGGCTCGGTCTTCACCGACCGCCCGGCGCCGTTCGACGATTTCGACGCCGTCACCGACCGCCTGGTCGGCAAGCCCGAGATTCCGCTGGCGCTGCGCTACTTCGGCGGCGCGGGTCTCGCGCACATGGAAAAGTACGGCACGCCCCTGGAAGCCTTTGCCCGCATCCGCGCCAAGGCCAGCCGCCACGCGGCGAACAATCCGCTGGCGCTGTTCCGCAAGGAGGTCACCGCCCAGGACGTGCTGGATGCGCCCGCGATCTGGCCAGGCGTGATGACGCGCCTGATGGCCTGCCCGCCGACCTGCGGCGCGGCCGCCGCCGTGCTGGTCTCGGAAGAATTCGCAAAACGGCGCGGCCTGCGCGCGGACGTGCACATCGCCGCCCAGGCGATGACCACCGACCGCGCCAGTACCTTCGAGGCGAACGACATGATGCGCCTGGTCGGCTACGACATGAGCCGCGAGGCGGCCGCCAGGGTCTACGAGCAGGCCGGCATCGGCCCCGACGAGCTCGACGTCGTCGAGCTGCACGACTGCTTCGCCCACAACGAACTGATCACCTACGAAGCCTTGGGCCTGTGCCCGGAGGGCGGCGCCGACAAGTTCATCCTCGACGGCGACAACACCTATGGCGGCAAGGTCGTCACCAACCCGTCCGGCGGCCTGCTCTCGAAAGGCCATCCGCTGGGCGCGACGGGCCTGGCGCAATGCTTCGAACTGACCCACCAGCTGCGCGGCAGCGCCGGCGCGCGCCAGGTCGAGGGCGCGCGCACGGCGCTGCAGCACAACCTGGGGCTGGGCGGCGCCTGCGTCGTCACCCTGTACCAGGCCGGCTGAGGAGGCAGCAATGGAGCTGATGACGCCCTCCTGGAGCAACCCGGAACTGGAGTCCTTCCGCGACGCCGTGCGCCGCTTCGTCGCCAGCGAGATCGCCCCGCACGGCGAACGCTGGCGCGCGCAGCAGCACGTCGACCGCGAACTCTGGCAAAAGGCCGGCGAGATGGGCCTGCTGGCCGCCGACATCCCCGAGGAATATGGCGGATCGGGCGGCAGCTTCGCCCACATGGCGGTGGTGTTCGAAGAACTCGGCTATGCCGGCGACATGGCTTTCGGCCTGCACGTGCACGCCATCGTCGCCCACTACCTGCTGAACCAAGGCACCGAGGAGCAGAAGCGCCATTACCTGCCGAAGCTCGCCAGCGGCGAGATGGTCGCGGCGATCGCGATGTCGGAACCGGGCGCCGGCTCGGACCTGAAGGGCATCCGCACCACTGCCGTGCGTGGCAGCGATGGCTACCGCCTGAACGGCTCCAAGACCTTCATCTCGAACGGCTACCTGGCCGACCTGATCCTGGTGGTGGCCAAGACCGACCCGGCCGCCGGCGCCAAGGGCATCTCGCTGATGCTGCTGGAGACCCGGGACAACCCGGGCTTCCGGGTCGGCCGCATCCTGGAAAAAGTCGGGCAGAAGGGCCAGGATACCTGCGAGCTGTTCTTCGACGACGCCCATGTGCCGCCGGCGAACGTGCTCGGGGGCGAGGAGGGCAGGGGCTTCGCCCAGCTGATGACGGAACTGCCCTACGAGCGCACCATCATCGGCGTGGCGGGCGTGGCCGCGATCGAGCGCGCGCTGCGCCTGACAGTCGAGCATGCGAAGGAGCGCAAGGCGTTTGGCCAGGCGCTGATCGAGATGCAGAACACCCGCTTCGTGCTGGCCGAGATCAAGACCGAGGCAACGGTGGCGCGCATCTTCATCGACCGCTGCGTCGAGGACATGCTGGCGGGCCGCATGGACACCGTGCGCGCCTCGATGGCGAAGTACTGGATCTCCGACCTGCAGTGCAAGGTGGTCGACCAGTGCGTGCAGCTGTTCGGCGGCTACGGCTACATGCTCGAATACCCGATCGCCCAGATGTACGTCGACGCGCGCGTCCAGCGTATCTACGGCGGCGCCAACGAGATCATGAAAGAGATCATCGCCCGCTCCTTGTGAGCAGCGGATTTGCGTAGGGTGGACCGGGCCGCGTAGGCACCCGAGTCCACGCTGTACAAAGCGCGATCAGCCGCAAATGATCGTAGGGTGGGTTCTCGAACCCACCGCTCCCACCTCATCCGAAGCCGGAGGACTTTCAATGCCAGGCCCCCTCACCGGAATCAAAGTCATCGAAATGGTCGGCATCGGCCCCTGCCCCTTCGCCGCCATGATGCTGGCCGACATGGGCGCCGAGGTGATCCGCATCGACCGCAAGACCAAACCCGGCGCCGACAACCCTTTCCCCATGCTCGGCACCAAGTACGACGTGATGGCACGCGGTCGCCGTTCCCTCGCCCTCGACCTGAAGCACCCGCAGGCGCGGGAAGTAGTCCTGCAACTGGTCGAACAGGCCGACATCCTGATCGAAGGTTTTCGACCCGGCGTGATGGAGCGCCTCGGCCTCGGTCCCGACGCCTGCCTGGAACGCAACACCAAACTCGTCTACGGCCGCATCACCGGCTGGGGCCAGACCGGCCCGCTGGCGCAGGCGGCCGGCCACGACCTGAACTACATCGCCCTGTCCGGCATGCTGCACGCCATGGGCCGCGCAGGTTCTCCGCCCAGCCCGCCCCTGAACCTGGTCGGCGACTTCGGCGGCGGCGCCATGATGCTCGCCTTTGGCGTGGTCTGCGCCGCACTGGAAGCGCGCACGTCGGGCCGCGGCCAGGTGGTCGACGCCGCCATGACCGACGGTTCGGCCCTGCTGGGCGCCATGATGTACGGCCTGCGCGCCTTCGGTTCCTGGCGCGACGAGCGCGAAGCCAACATGCTCGACGGCGGCGCCCCGTTCTACGACACCTATGCCTGCCTCGACGGCAAATACCTGTCGGTGGGCGCGATCGAGCCGCAGTTCTATGCGCAGTTGCTGGCATTGAGCGGCGTGAGCGACCCGGAATTCGCGAAGCAGTGGAGCCAGTCGCGCTGGCCGCAATTGAAGGACAAGTTCGCGGCCTTGTTCGCCACCCGCACGCGCGACGACTGGTGCGCGCTGCTGGAAGGAACCGACGCCTGCGTCGCGCCGGTGCTCGACATGGCGGAGGCGCCGCTGCATCCGCACAACCAGGCCAGGTCCAGCTTCATCGAGATCGACGGCGTGACCCAGCCGGCGCCGGCGCCGCGCTTCAGTCGCACCGTTCCCGAAGCGGGCGCATCGGCCGCCACGCCGGGCCAGCACAGCGCCGAGGTCCTGGCCGACTGGGGCTGGCGCCTGGAGGCAATCGAAACGCTGCGAAGCGCCGGCGTCATATAGGATTACGGTAGAGATTTTTACCGTAGTCCCATGACAAAAGAACGCGAACTCGAACAATCCAAACGGCTGGCGCTGTCGTTTTTCTTCGGCGCGGCCGCGCTGTTCGTACTCAGCTTTTTCCTGCCGCAGAATTGGTGGACCGGCTTGTTGAAGGCCTTCTCGGAAGCCGCCATGGTCGGCGCCCTGGCGGACTGGTTCGCCGTGGTGGCGCTGTTCAAGCGCATCCCGATCCCCATCGTCTCGCGCCATACCGAGATCATCCCGCAGAACAAGGTCAAGATCGCCGAGAACCTCGCGCTGTTCGTGCGCGAAAAATTCCTCGATACCGAATCCATCGTCGGCCTGATCCGCAAGCACGACCCGGCGCAAAAGGTCGCCGACTGGCTCGTGAAACCCGCCAATACCGGACGCATGGGGCAATACCTCGTCAAACTCGCGTCCTGGATGCTCGACTTCCTCGATGACGCGGCGGTGCAGAATTTCCTGCGCAAGGCGGTGCATTCGATGGTAAAAAGCGTCGACCTGTCGAAATCGGCCGGCACCATCCTGGAAAGCCTGACGCGGGGAGGGCGCCACCAGGAATTGCTGAACGAAGGCATTCATCAACTGGCGAAACTGCTGAACAACGAAGAAACGCAATCGTATATCGCGCAAGGCATCGTCGACTGGCTGCGCGACGAATACGCCTTCATCGAACGCATGCTGCCGTCCGAATTGATCGGCCGGAAAGGCGCCGATATCGCCGTGCGCCTGGCCTCGGGCATCCTGAACAAGGTCAGCGAAGACCCGCAGCACCCGCTGCGGCAGCGCTTCGACGTGTTCACGCAGGAATTCATCGAGCGCCTGAAAGCCGACCCGGCATTTTCCGCGCGTAGCGAAGAGATCAAGCACTACCTGCTCAACGACGAGACCCTGAACAGTTACCTCGGTTCGCTCTGGAACGACCTGCGCGACTGGTTCAAACGCGACCTGCACAGCGAACACTCGATGCTGCGCGGACGGATCGAAGCGACCGGCGCCTGGCTGGGGCAAACCCTGGCCGAGGACGCGCAGCTGCGCCAGTCGCTGAACGAGAACCTGGAACTGGCTTCGCGCGCGGCCGCGCCCGAGTTCGCGGTGTTCCTGACCCGGCATATCGCCGACACGGTGAAGAATTGGGATAGCGGCGAAATGTCGGAACAGATCGAATTGAATATCGGCAAGGACCTGCAATTCATCCGCATCAACGGCACCGTGGTGGGCGGGCTGATCGGCGTGACGCTCTATCTGCTGTCCTCGCTGCCGGGCATGTTGTCTTGAAGACGCAATCCGGCGTCATGCGACGCATGGACAGAGTAATATTGACTCATCCATCAATCGCGGGAGAAAGCAATGGAACAGGCGCTGGACGCGTGGCTTGCCGCGCACCCGGAAATCGAGGCGATACCGGGACGCGATTTGTTCATCGTCGCGCGTTACCTGGTACCGATGGAAGCGGCGCTGATGCAGGGCTGCCTGGAAGCGTCCGGCATTCCCGCTGTGCTGGCCGATGCCCACCTGATGCAGACCGACTTGCTGCTGGCGCCGGCGCTGGGCGGGGTGCGCATCCTGGTGCCGGCGACTTACCTGCAGCAGGCGCAGTCGGTGATCGAAGCCTTCGGGCGGGGTGAATTTGAACTCGACGAAAACGCCGACGTATAGAGCGCTTAACAAAACCTCCATGGCTGCGTTGCAGCGTCTCGCCGTACATTCGTACTGTCTTCGCGGTCCGCCGTTGCGGCGCTGCGTCGGGTGGCCGCAACCCTTGCCCTGAAGGTCTTGTTAAGCGCTCTAAGAACCGAAGCGGGAGATCAAAAACCAAAAAGCCCGCCGATTCTCGCGAAGCGGCGGGCTTTTTTCGTACTACATGTTTTGGTGGTGATAGGTGGACTTGAACCACCGACCCCAGCATTATGAGTGCTGTGCTCTAACCAGCTGAGCTATATCACCGAAAAACGGGTAAAACAAAATGGCTTGACTCGCGTGAGCCAAGCCATTCGTCAGAATTCCTGGTGGTGATAGGTGGACTTGAACCACCGACCCCAGCATTATGAGTGCTGTGCTCTAACCAGCTGAGCTATATCACCAAAGCGAACGATATTATCCAAGGCGGCGGCTGTGCTGTCAAGGCTGCTGCCTGCAATCAAGCGGCTTTTTTATGGCCCGTGCTAATCCGGCAAGCCCTCGAGGTGGCGCAGGATCTCGCCAGCCGGGTCGCGGCCGAGGAAATCGACGACGATCCGCTCGGGCATCGAGCGCAGCCAGGTCAGCTGGCGCTTGGCCAGCTGGCGCGTGGCGATGATGCCGGTTTCGCGCAGGGCCGCGCGGTCGATCTTGCCGTCCAGGTAATCCCAGCTCTGGCGGTAGCCGACGCAGCGCATTGAGGGCAGGTTCGGCGTCAGGTCGCCGCGCGCGCGCAGGCGCGCCACTTCGGCCACGATGCCTTCGTCGTCGGAGTCGCCCAGCATCTGGTCGAAACGCAGCGCGATCCGTTGATGCAGGATGCTGCGGTCCGGTGTCTCCAGCGCAAACGACACCAGCTCGAACGGCAGCACGGGCTTGTCGCGGCGCGCCAGCAGTTCGGACATCGGCTTGCCGGTCAGTTCGATGATCTCGAGCGCGCGGTTGATGCGCTGGGCGTCGGCCGGCGCCAGGCGCTCGGCGGTGACCGGGTCCAGTAGACGCAGCTTGGCGTGCATGCCGGGCCAGCCGATGCGGGCCGCTTCGGCGTCGATGCGGGCGCGCACGGCGGCGTCGGCGGTCGGCAGGTCGTCCAGGCCGGCGGTCAGGCCCTTGAAGTACATCATCGTGCCGCCCACCAGCAGCGGCAGCTTGCCGCGCGCGGCGATCTCGGCGACCAGGCGCAGCGTGTCGTTGCGGAACTGCATCACCGAATAAGCGTCGAGCGGGTCGATGATGTCGATCAGGTGGTGCGGCACGGCCGCGAGTTCCTCGGCACTGGGCTTGGCGGTGCCGATGTCCATCTCGCGGTAGACTAGGGCGGAGTCGACCGAAATGATCTCGACCGGCCGTTCGCGCGCGATGGCGAGCGCGGCCGCGGTCTTGCCCGACGCGGTCGGGCCCATGATCGCCACGGCCAGCGGCCGGGCGGTATCGAAAGTCTGTTGCATGTTTCTTACTGCCCGCGCAGGAACAGTTTGTCGAGGGCGGAAATTTCCAGCTGCACCCAGGTCGGGCGGCCGTGGTTGCACTGGTCGGCGCGCTCGGTGCTTTCCATCTGGCGCAGCAGCGCGTTCATTTCGGGGATGGTGAGAATGCGATTCGCGCGCACCGCCGTGTGGCAGGCGAGCGTCCCGAGCAGTTCGTTGCGGCGCTCGATCAGCACGCGCGAGCCGCCGAATTCGCGCACGTCGCGCAGTACGTCGCGCGCCAGGGTCTGGGCGTCGGCGTTCTTCAAGAGCGTCGGCACCGCGCGCACCGCCAGCGTGGTCGGCGAGATCGCGGCGATGTCGAAGCCGAGCGCCTTCAGCGTGTCCTGGTTCTCGACGGCGGTGCCGACCTCGATCGCGTCGGCAAAGAAGGTCACCGGGATCAGGAGCTGCTGCACCTGCATGTCCTGGCCCTCGACCTGGGCGTCGAGCGCGTTCTTCAGTTGCTCGTAGAGGATGCGCTCGTGGGCGGCGTGCATGTCGACCAGCACCAGGCCCTTGGTGTTCTGGGCCAGGATGTAGATGCCGTGCAGCTGGGCCAGCGCGAAGCCGAGCGGGAAGTCGTCGTTGGTCGGCGCGGCGGACGTGGCCGGCATCGGCGCGACCGGGATCGCGGCGGCGCTGCCGCTGCCGAGTTCGCT
>DNCF01000354.1:0-3817 GCA_003484545.1 Massilia sp.
CGCCGGCCAGCGGATGGCCGGGCGCGACCACGAACACGAAGGAAACGGTCGCCACCGGGATCGCGGCGTACCCGCCGCCGGAAGGACCCTCGCCGGCGGCGCCCACCAGCAGGTCGGCGCGCCGGTCGAGCAGGGCTTCCCAGGTACCGGAGAGTTCCTCCTTCAGCAGGCGCAGGCGGGTCTGGTCCGCCACCTGGCAGAAGGCCTCGATGTCCGCGATCAGGCCGCAGGGCGCCAGCATCGAGTCGATCGCGATCGTGAACTCGGTTTCCCAGCCCGAGGCGACGCGCCGCACGCGCCGTTCGAGGTCGCCCGCCGCCTTGAGCAGGTAGCGGCCTTCCTTCAGCAGCTCCTCGCCGGCCCCGGTGAGGGTCACGCGCGGGCCGAAGCGCTCGAACAGCTGCACGCCGAGATCTTCCTCGAGCTTGGCGACGGTATAGGAAATCGTCGACGGCACCCGGAACAGTTCCTTGGCGGCGGCCGCGAACGAGCCGCGGCGCGCGATGGTGTCGACCGTGAGCAGGGCGTCGAGACTGAGTTTCAGCATGGGCGCGGAAGAGACGCTGTCAGGAATGGAAGCGGGGGAACCGGGCGCCGGCGTGTGTGCCGGCGCCCGCGGTGTGGGCGCGGCGAGGCCGCGCCCTGGGGATCAGAACACGCGCTGCAGCCAGCCGTGGCGGTCTTCCGCGCGGCCGTTCTGGATGTCGAGCAGGGCGGCCTTCAGCTTGGTGGTGACCGGGCCTGCGCCGCCGTCGCCGATGGTGGCTTCGAAGTTGCTGCCCTTGACCTTGCCGATCGGGGTGACGACCGCCGCGGTGCCGCAGGCGAAGGCTTCGGTCAGGCGGCCGCTGGCCGCGTCCGCGCGCCACTGGTCGATCGAGTACGGCTCTTCGCGCACGGTGATGCCGAGGTCGCGCGCCAGCACGATCAGCGAGTCGCGGGTGATGCCCGGCAGGATGGTGCCGCCCAGCGGCGGGGTCTGGATCGAACCGTCCTCGAACACGAAGAACACGTTCATGCCGCCCAGTTCTTCGACGTACTTGCGCTCGACGGCGTCGAGGAAGACGACCTGGTCGCAACCCTGGCGGATCGCCTCGGCCTGCGCGGCCAGGCTGGCGGCGTAGTTGCCGCCGCACTTGGCTTCGCCGGTGCCGCCGGGCGCGGCGCGGATGTAGTTCTCGGACACCCACAGGGTCACGCCCGCCGCGCCGCCCTTGAAGTAGGAGCCGACCGGCGAAGCGATCACGCAGTACAGGTATTCGCTGGCGGGCTTCACGCCCAGCGCCGCTTCGGTGGCGACCATGAACGGACGCAGGTAGAGGGCCGAGCCTTCGGCTTCCGGGATCCAGTCGCGGTCTTCCGACACCAGCGCGCGCACCGATTCCAGGAACAGTTCTTCCGGCAGCGGGGCCATCGCCAGGCGCACCGCCGAATTGCGGAAGCGGCGCGCGTTGGCGTCCGGGCGGAACAGCGCGGCGCCGCCCTGCGGCAGGCGGTAGGCCTTCAGGCCCTCGAAGATTTCCTGTGCATAGTGCAGCACCATGGTCGACGGATCGAGCGGCAGGTTGGCGCGCGCCTCGACCTTGCCGTCATGCCAGCCGCGGCCTTCGGTGTAGCGGATCGTGACCATGTGGTCGCTGAACGCGCGGCCGAAGCCCGGGTTCTGCAGCAGCGCCGAGCGCTCCGCGGGTGGCATTGGGATCAAGGATTTTTCGATCGACAGCGTCGATTGGCCTTCATTGTTCATACGGTCTCCAGAAACGGCGGAATGGGCGTGACGACGCCCGCAAAACCGACATTATCGGTCAATTCGGCCGGTTTGTTGTGTACTTCGTATTTTCCGGACCTCGGCCGCGCCAGCATCGGCCTTCTTGCGCCGCAGAAAGTAAACCGGTTTGGCGCTAGAATAGGCTTTCACTTTCCGCGGTACAGAATCATGAACGACCAACACGGCAGGCCCATCCACGAGCTGAGCATGACGGTGCTGATGACGCCGGACATGGCCAATTTCTCGGGCAACGTCCACGGCGGCACCATCCTGAAGTTCCTCGACAGCGTGGCCTATGCCTGCGCCAGCCGCTATTCCGGCTCCTACGTGGTGACGCTGTCGGTGGACCAGGTGATGTTCCTGGAACCGATCCACGTCGGCGAGCTGGTGACCTTCCTGGCCTCGGTGAACTATACGGGGACGAGCTCGATGGAGGTCGGCATCCGCGTCGTCACCGAGAACATCCAGCAGCGCACGGTGCGTCACGCCAACAGCTGCTACTTCACGATGGTGGCGGTGGACGAGCACCGCAAGCCGCAGCCGGTGCCGGCGCTGGTGCCGGAGACCGAGGACCAGAAGCGCCGCTTCGCCAAGGCCGAGGAAAGGAAGCGCGCGCGCCAGGCGCTGCATCCGCGCAAGCGCTGAGCGTTGCCGGCTGCGGAGGGATGACGCGGGGCACATTGACTCGAGGCGCAACTACTCGACGCGACTACTCGACGCCACTACTCAAGATTCTCGTGGTGATCCGCCACGCCCTGTTTCCAGTAGGCCGAGACGCGCATCGCGTCCTTCGCGACGCCTTTTTCCTCGGCCAGCACCGCACGCAGGCGGCGCATTGCGGCCGCTTCGCCGGCGCCCCAGGCAAAACCCGCGCCCTCGGGCAGGTCGAGCGTACGTACACGCTCGACCAGGGTCTCGTCATCCTCGACCCAATGGACTTCGGGCTGGGCCGCGCCGTCGAAAGGCAGGCGGTCGCCTTCGTCGGCGGCGGCGACCACGATGACGCGGCTGCCGGCAGGCAGTTCCTCGAGACGGCGTCGCATCGCCGGCAGGGCCGTGGCGTCGCCAGCCAGCAGGTACCAGTCGAAGGCCATCGGCACGATCATCGAGCCGCGCGGCCCGCCGACGACGACTTTCTGCCCGATCCGCGCCTGGCGCGCCCAGTTCGAGGCGGCGCCGTCGCCGTGCAGGGCGAACTCGATCGTCAGTTCGCGGGCCTCGGCGCTGAAGCGGCGCGGCGTATAGTCGCGCCGCACCTGGACGCCGTCCGCACCGTCGAACATGAACTTCACGTGGTCATCGAACGACAGCGAGACGAAGTCGTGCAAGGCCTCGCCCTGGAAGGTGACGGCGACGAAGTGCGCGCCGACCGGGGCCACGCCGGCGACGGTCAGTTCGCGCATGCGCAGCTCATGGCGCACGCGTTGCACCTGGCGGCTGTTTTGCTGTTCCATGTTTCACCCAATTAGTTGATAATGTCTCCTATTATGAGAAAACAAGTTGATAAAGTCAATCAAAATTCGCCTGCACGGCCGTCGGGCACCGTGGGCGACGTGTTCGACGCCATCCATTCGATCATGCACCTCTACCGTTCGCAGCAGTTCCGCGCCTTCGCCGGCGGCGCGCACGAGCTGACCCACATGGAGAGCAAGGTGCTGCGTTTCTTCGCGCGCGAGCCGGGGGCGACGCTGAGCGACCTGGTGCTGCATTCGGGACGCGACAAGGCCCAGCTGACGCGGTTGATCCGCGGCCTGCGGGACAGGGGCTTGCTGGACGCCAGCGCCGACGAGGCGGACCGCCGCAGCACGCGGCTTTACCTGAGCGAAGCGGGGCAGGGGCTGCATGCGCAGTTGCATCGGATCGGTACGGAGCTGTCGGAGGTGGGGCTGACGGGGCTGGACGAGGCGGAGCGGGAGCAGTTGTATGCGCTGTTGCAGCGGGTGCGGAGCAATCTGGCGCGGGAAGAGGAAAAAAAGTAACCTGTCGGTCGTGGCGGCTTGCGGCGCCCTCGCATGGATTCAAACGGTGAGACCGCGTGGGCTCGAGAGC
>DNCF01000354.1:4022-4291 GCA_003484545.1 Massilia sp.
GAAGTCAGGCGTCCATCTGCGGCGACGTCGTCCTAGCGCATACAATGCATGCCATCCCCCACTCGTGACCGGAAAGCGACCATGGACGTCCTGCATACCGAGCGCCTGACCCTGCGCACCTGGCGCGACGACGACCTCGACGCCTTCGTCGGCTTGAGCCGCGACCCGGAGGTCTACGCCTTCCTGCCCGGCCCCTGGACCCGCGACAAGGCGACCGCCTTCTTCGCGAACCAGAACCGCCTCTACGAGCGCGACGCCACCTGCTATTT
>DNCF01000355.1:0-4161 GCA_003484545.1 Massilia sp.
CGTCGCTCAGGCGGCTCTGGCGCAGCGCCCCGCTGGCGCGCAAGGCCTTCACGGCGCTCGCGCCGAGCGAGCGGTCGACCGATGGCGGCAGCTGGACCGCGATCTTCCTGGCGGCCCTCGGGATGCCCCAGAACGTGGTGGCGAGGATGAGCGCCACCAGCAGCACCAGCGCCGCCAGCACGGCCCAGGTGTGGGCGGTCAGCCGCACCGTGCACGAGGCACGGTAGCCCAGCGCCGCGCGCAGCATGCGGCCGGCTTCGGCTTCGTCCACCTCGCAGCGTGCGCCGTCCGGGAAGTACAGCACCGTCGGCGTGCCTTCGAAGGGTTCGGCAACGCGGGTGCCGGCGAAGGGATAGGTGCGGTCGATCACCCCTGTCAGCGTGAGCGCGCCGTCGCCCGTGCGCAGGGCGACTTCGTGGCGGCATGCGCTGCGTCCGTCGAAAAAGTATGCAGTCGTCATCG
Organism: Massilia sp.; assembly: GCA_003484545.1. GTDB lineage: Bacteria > Pseudomonadota > Gammaproteobacteria > Burkholderiales > Burkholderiaceae_D > Telluria. The sequence goes on from DNCF01000355.1 coordinate 463, forward strand.
CGTTCACCAGGACAGGTCGAGGCCGACGAAGTCGGCGGCGCCGTCGCCCGCCGCGCCGCCGCCCGCCGTGACGTGCGACACGACGTGGTCGAAGCCCTCGTCGACGTCGAGCGCCAGGTGGTCCAGGCGGTAGCGGTAGGCGCTGACCACCGCGAACGGCCGGTACAGGCCGAGGGTGAGCAGGGTCAGGGCGAGGTTCTTCAGCTGGAGGCGCGCGAACCCGCGTGCCGACAGGGACGAGACCAGGCGCACGCCGGGAAAGGTCGTATGCCGCAGGCACAGGTTCATGACGCGCACCTGCTGGTAAGGGCCCAGCAGGACATACGCCATGAGCGCCGTTCCCAATCCCATGACCAATCCGGTCGTCATGAAGGCAGCTTCTTCCGGCATCAGCATGCGCAGCGGCAGCGCCATGAGCCCGACCAGGAAGGCGGCGATCACGATCGAGGTGGCCAGCAGGAAGCCGCGTACGTAGATGCCGAAGAACCCGGGCACGGCCAGCGCATTGCTGGAAGCCTGGTCGCCATAGGCCACGAAGCCGTACTGGTAGTGCTTCATCCAGGCGTACATGAGCGGCCAGCCGAGGTAGAGCAGCCAGGCCACCGTCACCCAGGGTGTTTCCCCGTACACCGCCACCAGCACGCCGGGCAGCAGGAAGACGGCGATGGGCGCCAGGTAGACCCGGTAAGCCATCGGCACCGAGCCCGAGAAATGGAAATGCAGGCCGCGATAGCTGGTATTGCCGAGACGAAAACGCAGGGCGCCGCGGATCAGCCAGGGCAGGCAGACGAGCAGCACGGCAATGGTCACCAGGCCGGCCGCGACCGAGATGCCGAAAGCGTAGTGATAGGCCGCCAGCAGCAGCACCGCCAGCACCCTGCCGCGCAGGATGGCCTTCGGGTTGCCGTGGAAGTCGAAACGCGCGCCCGCCAGCGCGGTGTTCCGGTCGAAGTATTGCAGCCTGCGCACTTTCGCCCAGGCCGAGTAGATGCCGAGGCTGGCCAGGGTCAGCAGCAGGTTGACGACCCAGATACGGAAATATTCGCGTCCGCTGCCCGTGAAGGTGAAGCGCAGCGTACGCGCGGCAGGCGGATCCTCCGCGGGCGCAGTCGTGTCGATCGGGAACGCGCCAGCCGCGGCGGCAACATCATGCATGACATCTTGTAAATGAAAAGTGGCAACCAGCAATGTCGCTGTTTTGTGGTCTGCTTGTCAATGTCTTTTCGCCGCCAAGCTGCCGCGTAAGCCGCGGTGCATGGCGCAGGCGACAAACCGTTGCGGCGTTGCACACGCGGCCGCAGGCATGTTGCCTTTTGCCGACGCGGCAGGCCGGTTCGCCCGCAACTGTCCTATACTGAATCTTCTTCCGTTCACACCAGGAGATTGCCATGAAAGCGATTCATCCTGTCCTTGCAACGCTGGGCGTTGCATTCGTACTGTCCAGCGGCAGTGCCCTGGCCCAGTCGCTCAAGAAAGTCGATGGCGTGCTGGCCGATGCCGCCGGCATGACGGTCTATACCTTCGACAAGGACAAGGCCGGTTCCGGGAAAAGCGTCTGCAACGGCGAATGCGCGACGATGTGGCCGCCGGTGCCCGTCACCGGCGACACCGTCGCCTCGCCGTATTCGGTCGTCACGCGCGACGACGGCGCCAAGCAGCTGGCCTACAAGGGCAAGCCGCTCTACCTGTTCGCCAAGGACGCCAAGCCCGGCGAGCGCAAGGGCGACAAGATGAAGGACGTCTGGCACGTGGTCACCGACTAAGCCTGCCACGGACGGCGGCATGGTTTAGAGCGCCTAACAAAATCGCCATGGCTGCGTTGCAGCGCCTCGCCGTACCCTAGTACTGTCTTCGGCGCTGCGCCTTGCCCTGGCAGTTTTGTTAGGCGCTCTTATCGTGTGCCGCGAGCCGGTTTTGGCGCGTACAGTGCGCGAATCACTTCCCCTGCGAGGAGACGCGCATGTTCAGCCCTGAAGACTTCGCCCGGCTGCAGTTCCTGGTCGGCCGCTGGAAAGGCCATAGCGCCGACGGCAAGGAGTTCTACGAGGAATACGGACGGACCGCGCCGAACGTATTCCAGTCGCACCGCTACGCCAGCGCGGCCTTCGATGGACGCAGCGACGGCAGCACCATCTCGTTCAAGGATGGCGAGGTGATTTCGCAGTGGGGCGAGTTCACCTGGAAGGCCGCAAGCATCGGCGACGACGGCGCCGTGTTCGAACCGGTCAACGCGCCCGCCCGTTTCGAGTGGCGCCGGATCGACGACGCGACCCTGGAAGCCCAGCAGCGCTGGCGCGCCGAGGGCAAGGAGCAGCAGCATACGGTTCGGCTGACCCGGGTCTGAACCTCTAAGGTTTCAGACCCAGCCACTTGCGGTAAGACCCGTAATGGTGGATCACGAAGCCGCCGAAGGGCTGCATCGCGCCCACGCTTTGCGCCGTCACGCCCAGTTCGCGTTCCAGGTCCGCTTCCTTCAGGTGGTGGAAGGACACCTTCCTGATTGCGTTCGGCAGCGTCTCGACGCCGATCAGCACGCGGCGCTCGATGCGTTCGGCGTAGCGCAGCTCATCCATCGCATGGCTCACGATGCCGTCGCCGCCCAGTGCGCGATCGCGGTAGTCCATCAGCGCCACGTAGTCGTAGATGTCCTGCACGTGCTGGCTCACCGGTTTGCGCTGGCCCTTCCATTCGATGAACAGGCCATCCAGCCAGAAGGGGATCGCCGGGCCCATCGGCAGCGCCTGGTTCGATGCGCGCTTGGCCTGCATCAGCGCGTCCGACAGCGCCACGAACTCGGCCAGCAGCTCCATCTTGCGGGTGGACCATTCGTCCAGGATGTGCGGTTCGATGTCAACGTTGATGCCGTCGAAGCGTTCCTCGGGCGCGGCCGCCTTGTTGTAGTCGAGGACGCGCTGCAGCATCGCCAGCGCTTCCTTGCGGTGCTGCGGCAGCACGTAGCGCTCGGTGTGCAGGTAGCCCGAGCCGAGCAGGGCGTAGGCCTTCAGGCCCGATGCGTGCAGGCGCCGGATCAGGCGCCGGTAGAGCTGGGGCTGCGATACGATCAGGTTGCGCTTGTCGAAGGCGTCGGCGTACAGGAACACGGTGTCGATCCCCTTCTCCCGCAGGAAGCCGATCGCGCGTCCGGCCGCGGCCGGGTCCTCGAGCATCGCATACGAATCCTCTTCCCAGGTCCAGATCGCGCGCGGGCCGATGCGCTCGGCGGCGTGGGCGCAGCATGCGGCAGCGGCGATCAGTGGCGCTGCGAGCAGCGCGGCGAGCAGGCGTTTCACAGGCGCGTCTCCACGTGGTACTGGCCGAGGCCGACCGGGCGGCCAGTGGCCGGGTGCGACGGCAGGACGGAAACGAAATAGCTGCCTGGCGCCACCTTGTCCAGGCGGGGGCGCAGCCTGACCGTGCTTGATTCGCCAGGGCCGAGGGTCAGCGCCGGCGCGACGGTCTCGTTGAGTTCCAGCCCATGCTCGTTGGTGATGACGAGCAGCGGCACGAAGTCCGGCGAAGCGTGGGCGCCGTGGTTGGTGAAGGTCGCCTCGAACTCGGCCTCCTTGCCGCCGGGGACGCGGCGCAGCCCGCTGACGCCGACATCGCCCGCGCTGGCGGCCAGGGCCGTGCCGCGCAGCGTGCGCTCGCCGCCGTAGCTGGCCAGTTCGACCCTGGCGGCGGGCAGCAGATCGGAAGAGC
>DNCF01000355.1:4176-4695 GCA_003484545.1 Massilia sp.
GTGCCGTTCGCCTCCAGGAAGGCGCGGAACTGGGCCTGGGCCCGCGCCAGTGCCCCGGCGTCGGGGTTGCGGTCGGTCTGCATGCCGTCGCCCAGCGTGTACAGCTGCCCCTGGGCCAGGTAGGCCGTGCCGGAGACGAAGTCGCTCATCTCGGTCTTGGTCTGCTTCAGCGGAATCACGTGCAGGTTGCGGAACGACTGTTCGGTGTCCAGGCCGGTGCCGATCCAGGCCACTTCCTTTGGCGACTTCAGGCCGTGCTGGTTGGCCAGGTAGGCCAGCAGCGACGGCGCGATGTCGAACTGCGAGGAGACCGACTTGATCGCGCGCGGCGCCTTCAGCAGCGGCGAATAGACGATCAGCGGCACGTGGTAGCGCTCGATGCGCGTGTCCATCGGCAGCTCGGGCAGGCGGTGGTCGCCGGTGACGACGAAGATCGTGTTCTCGTAGCCCGGCAGCTTTTGCGCGCGCTCGAAGAACAGGCGCAGCGCGTCGTCGGTGTACAGGATGCTGGCGAAGATG
>DNCF01000355.1:4746-6219 GCA_003484545.1 Massilia sp.
CTCGGCCAGGCGCGCGTCGACGCGGCGCAAGTAATCCTCCTTGCCCGGGAAGGTGAAGGGACTGTGCATGCTGGTGGTCTGGACGATGCTCACGAAACGCCCGGCAGGGGCCTGCGCTTCGCGTGCCAATGCCACTTCCACGAGGTCGCGGTCGGCGTAGCCCCAGTCGTTGCTGCGCTTGTATGGCGGGCCGAAGTCCTTCTCGCTGACCAGGCTGTCGACGCCCTGGCGGCGCAGGAACAGGCCTTCGTTGTCGAACTCCAGGTTCGAGCCGGAATAGAAGCGCAGGCGGTAGTCCTGGCTCTTCAGCACCGTCAGCAGCGATTCGTGGCGCGGCAATTTGTCACCGAGCGCGGCCAGGCCGTTCTCGCCGAAGGGCAGGGAGCCGAACACCGTGGTCAGCACGCCGAAGGTGCGGCCCTGGCCCGACAGGAAGTTCTCGAAATACAGGCTTTTACCGGCCAGCTCGTCGAGGAAGGGCGTGAAGCTGCCCAGGCGCGCACCCGGGCCGGAGAAGCTGCGGCCCAGGCCTTCGACGATGACGAAGACCAGGTTCGGCGGCGCCGCGCCGGGACGCGCGGCGAACAGCGGGCCGAGCGTGTCGGGAGTACGCTCGAGATGCGCGAAGGGATGGCGCGGGTCGCTGCCCGACCATGGCGTTTGCGCCTTGGCGCGCGGCGCGGCGGCATCGGCATCCGGCGTGCGCAGCTGGGCCAGGTTGCTGTCGATGAAAAAGGCGGTCTTGTTCAGCAGGTATTCGGCATCGGCGTCGCTGCGCGCCACCGGCGGCGCGAAACGCTGCGGCAGCAGGGCGAAGCCGGCCAGGCTGGCGGCCAGGAAGATGGCGGCGGTGCGGGCGGAGGCACGCGGCCACCAGCCGCGCAGCGTCAGCGCCAGGAATAGCCACAGCACGGCCAGCGCGGCCGGTGCGGCCACGCCCAGCAAGGGGCTGAGCTGGAAGCCGCCGGCCACGGTCGACTTCACTTCGTCGCCCGAGTAGGCGAACAGATCGGCGCCGAGCGGCACGCCCGAAATCCAGTGGTATTGCAGCAGCGCCGCGTGCGCCAGCAGCAGCACGCTCCAGATCGCGCCGAGCAGGACGGTGCGCCAGCGGCGCGAAGGGACCAGCGCCAGCGGCAGCGCGCCGAGCAGGAAGACGAAACCGAAGCGCAGCAGCGACAGCAGGTCGTTGCCGAGGCCGGCGCCGAACAGGCTCGATTGCGCCACGCCGGCGCCGCTGGCGTGGATCGCTTCGGCGATGCGCAGGCAGAGCCAGGCCAGCACCAGGGCCGGCAGGGCCTCGAAGGCAAAGGCGAGCGCGCGCCCGAGGCGCTCGACCACCGTGCGTTGCACGCTTACCACCGGCGATACAGGCCGATCGAGACGCCGCGTTCGCGCGCGTCGCCACTGTCGCGCGAGAAGCTGGCGCCGACCTTGGTGCCCCAGTCGCGCGACCAGTAGCGCACCCAGGTC
>DNCF01000523.1 GCA_003484545.1 Massilia sp.
CGGCGCGGCGGCCGCGGATGCGGTCGATGCCGCGGCCGACTGGCCCAGTTCGGCGTTGACGGCCTCCATGATGGCATCGGCGTCGGAGGGCTTGCTCAGCACGCGCTCGACGCCGCAGCTGCGCGCCATGGCCAGGGTCTCGCGCTCGGCGTAGACGGCCGAGTAGAAGATGACGCGGGTCGCGGCCAGATCGCGGTCGGCGCGCAGGCGCTGCACGAACTCGTAGCCGTCCATCTTCGGCATCAGGATGTCGGTGATGATCAGGTCGGGCCGGTGTTCGCGCACCAGTTCCAGCGCACGGGCGCCGTCGTCCGCTTCCAGCAGGCGGTGTGCGGTGAAGCCGAGCAGGGCAAGCAGGTAGGCGCGGTTGCTCGGCCGGTCGTCGACGATGAGGATGGTGGCCATCAGTGCTTCACCCGGGCTGCGGCGGTGAGCTGACGGTCGTTTGTCGGTACCAGCATTGACTACTCCAAAAATGCGCTCCAAAAATGCGCGGCGGCAGCACGCCTGCGCGTTAGACCAGATCGCTATCCATCATAATCCAGTCGATGTCGCAAACACCACAAAGTTGCAGGCAAAAACGTAATCTTTAACAATTACATTTAAACAAATGGATATTTGTTGCTATGGTGCAACGAGTAGGGGCGACCGAATCGGCGGGGCGATTAAATTGTCGGGCCAGGATAGCCGGCAGAGGCGGCCGGAAGCGGGTAAATCCTTTAAAATAGCGGATTACGCATGACGCGTCACGTATTCGAGGAAATCAAGATGTCTATCTCCAGCACCCAGGAAATCGTTGCCGAACTGCGCGCCGGGCGCATGGTCATACTGGTCGACGAGGAAGATCGCGAGAACGAGGGCGACCTGGTGCTGGCGGCGGACTTCGTCACGCCCGAAGCGATCAATTTCATGATCCGCCATGCGCGCGGCCTGGTCTGCCTTACCCTGTCGGAAGAAATCTGCGACCGCCTGGCGCTGCCGATGATGACCACCCGCAACGGCACCTCCTTCGGCACCAACTTCACCGTCTCGATCGAGGCGGCCGAGGGCGTGACCACGGGGATCTCGGCGGCCGACCGCGCCCGCACCATCCAGGTGGCGGTGGCGAAGAACGCGAAGCCGGACGACCTGGTCCAGCCGGGCCACATCTTCCCGCTGCGCGCGGTCAAGGGCGGCGTCCTGATGCGCGCCGGCCATACCGAAGCCGGCTGCGACCTGACCGAGATGGCGGGCCTGACCCCGGCCTCGGTGATCTGCGAGATCATCAAGGAAGACGGCACCATGGCGCGCCTGCCGGACCTGATCGAGTTCGCGAAAGAGCACAACCTGAAGATCGGCACCATTGCCGACCTGATCCACTACCGCAGCCAGAACGAGAGCCTGGTCGAGCGCGTGGCCGAGCGCACGCTGGCCACCGCCCACGGCGAGTTCAAGCTGATCGCCTGGCGCGACAAGCCGAGCGGCTGCGCCCACCTGGCGATGGTGCACGGCGACATCGACCGTGACGCCGAGACCCTGGTGCGCGTGCACCAGCCGGTGTCGATCCTCGACATCCTGGAGCACAAGGCGACCACGCACTCCTGGACCATGGCCTCGGCGATGGAAGCGATCAAGCGCAGCGACGCCGGCGTGCTGGTGCTGCTCAACTGCGGCGAGACCGCCGAACAGCTGTTCGCCCAGTTCGCCTCGATCGACGCCCCGGGCGCGCGCCCGAGCGGCCGCGCCGCGACGATGGACCTGCGCACCTACGGCATCGGCGCCCAGATCCTGAAGGAACTGGGCGTAGGCAAGATGAAGCTGCTGGCCAACCCGCGCAAGATGCCGTCGATGACGGGCTTCGATCTCGAGGTTACCGGCTATATCGCCAGCCCCGCGGCTTAAAGCGGTACACTTTCACCATCTATTCAATACGACAAACAAGAAGAGGTCAGCCATGACGGTAGGAACTTATGAAAGCAATTTGACAGGCGAAGACCTGCGTATCGGTATCGTGCAGGCGCGTTTCAACGCCGACGTCGGCCATGGCCTGCTGTCGTCCTGCCTGGCCGAGCTCAAGCGCCTGGGCGTGGCCGACGAGGACATCCTGCACGTGACCGTGCCGGGCGCGCTGGAAGTGCCGCTGGCGCTGCAGAAGATGGCCGAGACCCAGCAGTTCGACGCGCTGATCGCGCTGGGCGCCGTGATCCGCGGCGAGACCTACCACTTCGAGCTGGTCTCGAACGAGTCGGGCTCCGGCATCACCCGCATCGGCCTGGACTACGGCATCCCCATCGCCAACGCCATCCTGACCACCGAGAACGACGCCCAGGCCGAAGCACGCATGGCCGAGAAGGGCAGCGACGCGGCGAAGGTCGCGGTCGAGATGGCCAACCTCCTGATGGCGCTCGAAGAGCTGCATCCGGAAGAAGAAGAGTAATAGAAAGATCGACATGAACGACAAGACCACCCACGCCAACCCGAGCAAGAACCGCACCCCGCGCCACCGCGCGCGCGAGTTCGCGCTGCAGGGCCTGTACCAATGGCTGCTGAACAACGAGCCGTCGAGCACGGTGGCCAACAACATCCGCAACGCCCACGGTTTCGACAAGGCCGACGGCGAGTTCTTCTCGGCCCTGCTGAACGGCACCATCAGCACCTCGCTCGAGCTGCGCGAGACCATCGCGCCGCTGATCGACCGCGGCATCGGCGAACTGTCGCCGATCGAGCACGGCGTGCTGCTGCTGGGCGCCTACGAGCTGAAGAACCACCCGGAAATCCCTTACCGCGTCGTCATCAACGAAGCGGTCGAGCTGACCAAGTCCTTCGGCGGCATCGATGGCCACAAGTACGTCAATGGCGTGCTGGACAAGCTGGCCGGCAAGCTGCGCCCGGAAGAAGTGGTGGCCGACGCGCGCCGCTGATCTGCTTCAACATGCGGCGCTACTATATATATTAGTAGCGTTCTTTCGAAAGCCACCGTTGCCCTGCGGCGCGGTGGCTTTTTCGTTTCCGGCCCAGGCAGGGAGAGGGGCGCCGGCAGCGACAATCCGGATTGACTTCGGGTTAGCCCCGCCTATACTCCATTCATCCTGATTGCATTGCGATTGCTCAGCCTTATGGCGCAAGCGGCCCGGAAATGGCTTGGTCCTTCCGGGGACGCCGTTTGCGGTGCAGTTGGTTTGACTCCCCCCGGCGGCCTGCTCCCCGGGTGGTGGCCGCGGAGGTTCCGTGCCGATAACCGACGACGAGCTGGCGTCCGAACTCCAGCGCAAGCTGGATCTCTGGCTCTGGAACGGGGTCCTGTGGGAGCGCGTGCACTGGCTCGTCGGCGTGATCGGCATTGCCAGTTCCGCCATCGCCAGCGCGACCGCGGCCGACCAGGGCACGCGCGTATTCTCGGTCATCGCCACCGCCTGCATGGGCGTGCTCGGCTTCGCCAATCCCCAGAAGCGTTCGCAGCGCTATCTCCAGGCCTATCGTCTCGTCGACACGGCCTTGCGCGAATACCGTGCGCTGCTCGTCAGCCGCGCCGCATTGCTGGCCGAGCACCGCCGCGCCGAAGAATTGCTGAATGAAGGAGAGCGGCACGATCCGGTCCCGGAGCAGCACTGAGGGCGGCGGGCCGTGCCGGCCGCCTTCGGACCGTTTGTGCGGATGAAGGCGGCTCGCATGTTCAGTTTCCGCGCACTGGCCAAGCGAGCCGTGGCGGGCGCGGAAGGAGAAAGAGCAATGGCATCCAATCACGTCAAGAGCCGGCCCGGACGCAGCGCCGGGGCCGTCGCCCGGGAATCCGACCCGAAAACCACGCGGCCGGATTCACCGTCGCGGCGCGAAGCGGCGGCCACGCACCGCGTCGAGCAGAAATTGAACAGGACGCTCGACACCTTTCCCGACCGGATCGACCCGAAGGATTGGCCTTACCAGCCCACCCTGCGGTCCCTGCCCGACCGGCTGGTCAATTGTCACCGGGTGCCCGTCATCCTCGACCAGGGCCAGGAGGGCGCCTGCACCGGGTTTGCGCTCGCGGCCGTCATCAATTACCTGTTGGCGCAGCGCGGCACGCCCCGCACGGTGAGTCCGCGCATGCTGTACGAACTCGCGCGCCGCTACGACGAGTGGCCGGGCGAGGGCTATGTCGGCTCGTCGGCGCGCGGCGCGATGAAGGCCTGGGAACGCCATGGCGTATGCACCCATGCCGAATGGCCCGACCTGATGCATGGCGCGCACAACCTCGACGAGGAAATGGCGAAGCGCGGCATGAAAAACCCGGGCGGGGCCTATTACCGGGTCGACTTCCGCCAGGTGCGCCACGTGCACGCCGCGTTGAACGAGGTCGGGATCGTGTACGTCAGCCTGATGGTGCACGCGGGCTGGGGCGAGCCGGGGCCGGGCAGCGTCGTCGTCGCCGATGCCGGCGGCGAGGCGTTCACGCTTCCCGTCATCACGCGGCGCGGACGCGCCGACGGTGGCCATGCGGTGGCGCTGGTCGGTTATACCGAGGAGGGCTTCGTGGTGCAGAACTCCTGGGGCGTGGACTGGGGCAACGGCGGCTTCGCCCTGCTGCCCTACGAGGACTTCATGATCCATGCGACCGACGTCTGGGTGGCCCAGCTCGGCGTGCCGGTCACGGCCGACCTCTGGCTGCGTGGCGCGGCCGACGTCACCAGCGGGCGCTTCCGTGCCGGGCAGGCGATTGCGCTGGCCGACATCCGGCCCTACGTGATCGACGTCGCCAACAATGGCGAACTGTCCGACACCGGCGACTACTGGACGACCGAAGACGACCTGAGCCGACTGTTCATGGACACCATCCCGAAGCGGACCCGGAACTGGCGCCGGCGCCGCGTGATGCTCTTCATCCATGGCGGCCTGAATGGCGAAAAGGATGCCGCCAAGCGCATCATCGCCTACCGCGACGTGTGCCTGAGCAATGAAATCTATCCGCTGCACATCATGTGGGAGAGCGATTGGCTGAGCACGGCGCGCAACATCCTGGAAGACCGCTTCACCGATGCCGACATCCGCGCCGGCGGCACCTTCCTCGACCACCTGCGCGAGGCACGCGACCGCGTGTTCGAACTCACGCTGGCGCGGCCGGCGGGCAAGCTGTGGGCGGAAATGAAGGAAAACGCGCGCCTGGCATCGGAGCGTTCGACCGGCGCGATGCGCCTGATCGTCAAGTACGCGAGCCAGGCCAAGCTGGCGATGAGCGCCCAGGACCAGCAGGAATGGGAACTGCACGTCGTGGCGCACAGCGCTGGCGCGATCTTTGCCGCGCATGCCATCGCGCCGCTGACGGGACTGCAGATTCCCTGGCGCAGCCTGCAGTTGATCGCGCCCGCGATGCGCATCGACTTGTTCAAGGAAAAAATGCGCAGGCACATACAGAAAGGCGAGTGCCCGCGTCCGACGCTGTATATCCTGAGCGACGTCGGCGAACTCGACGATGACGTCGGTCCCTACGGCAAATCCTTGCTTTACCTGGTCAGCAACGCGCTGGAAGGCGCGCGCGAGGTGCCCCTGCTCGGGATGCAGAAGTATCTCGAGGCGGACAGCAGCGTTGCCAGCCTGCTGGGGAAGGACATCGACGGCTTGCCGGGCATTGTCGTTGCGGGCGTGCCGGGACCGGTCGGGGCGATCGCGCAGAGCGATACCCACGGCGGTTTCGACAACGATCCGAACACGATGAACTCGATCTTGCGGCGTATCCTGGGCAGCGCGCCGCCAGTCGCGTTCACCCAGCGCGACCTGCAGTTCTGAGGACGGACCAAAAAAAGCCACCGCGAGGGTGGCCATGAGGAGTGCGGTTGCGCTTGCGGTTCGCGCTTACAGGTTCGCCAGCGCCTCGGATTTGGTTTCGGCGACAGCCGCTTCGCCAGCCTTGACGGCGGGCGTTGCGGGCGCGCTTTCCTTGACCACCATCTGGGCGGGCGCCGGCGGCGTGCGGGTCGGCACGTACTTGCCACGGGCAACTTGCTTCAGGCGGTTGTACTCGGCCAGCACCTTGGCGCCGTAGCCGGAGTCGGACTCGAAATCGGCGGCGCCGACGTAGGTCTTCAGGCCGCCTTCGACCGAGCCCGTGCGCTTGACGTAATCCTTCAGGATCTGGGCGCCGACACGGATGTTGGCGACCGGATTCAGGGCGGCTTCGGCGCCGCCGACCTGTTCGAACTTGTCGTGGTGGACCTTGGCCATCACCTGCATCAGGCCCTTGGCGCCCATCGGGCTTTCCGCGAACGGGTTCAGGCCCGATTCGATCGCCATCACGGCCAGGATCAGCAGCGGATCGAGCTTGATCTCGTGCGCCGTCATGTAGGCGGTCGAGACCAGCATGTTGGCGGCGTCGCCGGCCACGCGATAGCGCTTGGCGAGCCAGGAGGTCACGTTCTTCTGCTGCTTGGCGGTGCCGAGCAGCTTGGCGTCCTTGATGTCCTCGGCCTGGTCGACGGCCACGGCCTGGACCACGGGTTGCGCCGGCGCCGCTGCGACGACTGGCGCAGGAGCGGGTGCGGCGGCTTCCGGGTGCAGCAGTTCGGAAACTTTTTTCGCCGCATCGGGATTCGTGTAGAGCAGGGCCAATACCGCCACTGCCGAAAGACCGAACACGGTCAGGGTGTGCTGCATGGTGGTCAACAGACCACGCGCCGATTTGCTCACGGAACTCCACGTGACTGGCTGGCTGGCCATGGTATGGACGAGCCTTGCGCTCGTACCGAACAAACGATTGATCATCGAAGTCCCCTTTGTCGCGGCAAAAACCGTCCCGTCGCGTCGCTCTCTGTCGAGCGCTGCGTGGTGGTTACCAATGCCGTGCATCAGAAAAATCGTCAGGCCGCCCATCCTTGGGGCCGGCCAAAACGCCGTCATTGCTTTGCTACAGCTGGACGAGGAACCCAGGGCGGGTGACGTGCCAGTGGCTCAACAACTGTCTCGGGGGTTTAAGGCAGACGCCTTGTGAAAACACTCCTCAAAATGTCATGTGGGGCCCCGACCCCGTGAAGTTATGAGAACGGCTACAATCAGCTTAAAAACGTGGCCGCCTCATCAAGTAGGGCAGATTGTAGGAGGTCGCATATACCAAGTCAATACTAGCACGAACGTCCTTTATAACTTTTGAATCTTAATTTTGCGGAGCGAGCTCATCAATACCTTGCCAAATCAAATACTTGGCCGCGGAATTTGATTAACCTCAAGCAATGCAAAAAACAAGTAAAACTTGATGAAATATTCGGATCTCCGGGATTTTATGTCCCAACTGCAACAAATCGACGAATTAAAGCAGGTTGACCTGCCCATTTCGACCCATCTCGAGATGACCGAGGTCTGCGACCGCACCCTGCGCGCCGCCGGACCGGCCCTGCTGTTCAGGCAGGCGACCGGACAGGGCGGCGCGCCGCACGCGATGCCGGTGCTGGCCAACCTGTTCGGCACCCCGCGCCGCGTGGCGCTCGGCATGGGAGCCGACG
>DNCF01000522.1:0-23686 GCA_003484545.1 Massilia sp.
GAATCGAAGGCGCCGATGTCGTCCTGGCGGCCCTGGGCGAAATAGTCGGTATGGCCGCGGTTGAAGTTCTTGTCGACGTCGGGCGTGAAGAAGATCTGCGTGTGGCCGCTGGCGGCGCGCACGAATCCGGAACGACCCGCGGCGCGGCGCTCCAGGATCTCGTCGAGCAGCAGGCGGTAGTGGGCCGTGATGTTCTTCACGTAGCCCATGTCCTTGTAGCGGCCCTCGATCTTGAACGAGCGGATGCCGGCGTCGATCAGCGCTTCCAGGTTGCGGCTCTGGTCGTTGTCCTTCATCGACAGCAGGTGCTTGTCGTAGGCGACGACGCCGCCCTTGGCGTCGGTGAGCGTATAAGGCAGGCGGCAGGCCTGGGAGCAGTCGCCGCGGTTGGCGCTGCGGCCGGTGTCCGCGTGCGAGATGTAGCACTGGCCGGAAAACGCGACGCACAGGGCGCCGTGGATGAAGTATTCGAGCGGCGTGTCGACCTCGGCGCGGATCTTGCGAATCTGTTCGACCGTCAGCTCGCGCGCCAGCACCAGCTGGGAGAAGCCGACGTCGCCCAGGAATTTCGCCTTTTCCACGGTGCGGATGTCGCACTGGGTGCTGGCGTGCAGCTGGATCGGCGGCAGGTCGATTTCCAGCAGCCCCATGTCCTGGATGATCAGGGCGTCGACGCCCGCCTCGTACAGCTGCCAGACCTGCTTGCGTGCCAGCTCGAGCTCGGCGTCGTGCATGATCGTGTTCATCGTCACGAAGATGCGCGCGCGGTAGCGGTGGGCGAACTGCACCAGGCTGGCGATCTCCTCCAGCGAATTGCTGGCGTTGTGGCGGGCGCCGAAGGCGGGGCCGCCGATGTACACGGCGTCGGCCCCGTGCAGGATGGCTTCGCGGCCGATCTCGGCGGTTTTCGCGGGCGACAGCAGTTCGAGCTGGTGGTCGAGTAGAGACATGGCGCATTCCTCTGGGACGAAGGCGCAGATTATAGCTTTGCGGGTGCGGCGTGTCATGGTTGCCGGGGCCATGTGCCTGGCCCCGGCCCGCCTGCGGGCAACGCCGCGCCTGGATCAGTCGCCCGGATCAGGCGCTCGGGTTGCTGCGCCTTGCGCGCGAACGCTCCTGGAGCCAGGCCACGATGCCCGGCACCAGCGACAGGACGATGATGCCGAGGATGACCGCGGTCAGGTTCTCGTTCACCCACTTGATGTTGCCGAAGGCGAAGCCGGCCACCGTCAGGGAGACCACCCACAAGGTGCCGCCCAGGACGTTGTAGGACAGGAAGGTGGAATAGCGCATGCTGCCCAGCGCGGCGACGAAGGGCGCCAGGGTGCGCACGATGGGAACGTAGCGCGCCAGCACGATGGTCTTGGGACCGTGGCGCTCGAAGAAGCGCTCGGTATGGGCGATGTGCTCGGCCTTGATGAAACGCAGCCGGTATCCATTCTTGATGCGATCGCGGAACATGCTGCCGATCGCGAAGTTGACGATATCGCCGAGCACCGCCGCGACGATCAGCAGCGGGATCAGTACCGGCAGCGACAGCAGGCCTTTCGCCGCCAGCGCACCGGTGACGAACAGCAGCGAGTCACCAGGCAGGAAAGGCATCACGACCACCCCCGTTTCGACGAAGATCACGGCGAACAGCAGCACGTAGACCAGGACATGGTATTCGGCCGCCAGGACGGCGAGATGGCGATCGAGGTGGAGGAACCATTCAAGCAAGGTAGTCAGCATAGTGTTTGTCAGTGCATTGTGTTGTGGTCATGCAATCGAATTCGCAAGGACCGGGCAGGAAAACAGCTGGCTCGCCCTCCCTTCGGCAAGGATTGCCCAGCTTTGCGACAGTCTACCGGGTCTTTCATTTTTACAACAAGCGCACGATTCCCAAACCTTTGATTCAAGAAGAAAAACAGCGGGATAGGCTGATTGCCGCACTTGATTGCGTATTGTTGTGCAAGATATGATGACAATAAAAAGTGATTTAAAGCAATTCATAATCTTGGGCTTGCTTATTCAAGCGCTCTCATAAAAACAACGCCTACTTTCAAAACAAAGGATCTTTTACCTATGGCAAACGAATTGGACGAAGTGACGGGCCCGGTCGACGAGGCCGGCCGTGACGTCAACGTCATCAACAAGCAGATTCCCGTCCGGATCGGCGCCGGTTCGCTGATGTTCGAGATCGCGCTGTGGACGGTCATTCCGATCATCGGGGCCGTGGCGCTGCTGACCGATGCCTTGCCGCGCACGCAAAGCCTGGGCCTGCTGGTGTTGGGCGCCCTGCCCGGCCTGGTGTTCCAGTTCATGAAGGTGTTTGCCCTGGCGAACCTGCGCAAGCTGCAGCAGAAGATCCAGGCCGATGCGTCGCAGATCGACAATTACCTGGAGCAGCGCGTCGTCGTCCTGAACAACGTGGTGGGCCTGGTCGCGAAAGCGATCGATCTCGACAAGGACGTGATGAAATCCGTGGCGGCGTATCGGAGCGGACACAACGCGGATGCCGAACGCAACCAGGCTTCCCAGAAAATCGACGGTATCTTCTCGCGCATCAACCTGGCCTGCGAGGCTTATCCGGAGCTGAAAGCGCAAGCCGTCATCGCCGACGCCATGCGCCAGAACAGCTATCTGCAAAAGGAAGTGACCGCGGCGCGCACGCTGTACAACGATACCGTCGGCATGTGGAACCAGGACATCTTTGCCTGGCCGACCAAGCAGATCGTCGCGGCGCGCGCAGGCTATACCACGCGCATTCCCTTCACCGCCTCCGCCGAAACCAAGGCTGCCGCCCGGAGCGTCTTCTTTTGATCGACGACGTCCATGAGCCGCTGGGGCAGTACGCGTCCCATTTCAGGACTGCCCACGTCGAGCATACCTCGGACTTTTTCGAGGACCTCGTGCGCCGCTCCGGCGTCGACGAGAACGCCAACATCCAGACGGTGGGGGAACTGCGCGAGCTCGAGAAGCGCGCCGCGGGCGAAGGCAGCTCGAACAAGGGCTGGCGCATCCTGCGCGGCTTCGCCATCGCCTGCGCGCTGCTGGGGGCGCTGTACATCCTCGCCTATTACACCTGGCCATGGCTCGCGCTGCCGGCGATCCTGCTGGTTCCCGCCATGCTCTGGCTGAACCGCGTCATCAACGATTCCGATGCACAACTGAAACGGCTGCGGGAAGCCTGCGACGCGAAGCGCGCCGTGGCGTGGAGCCAGATGGCGCCGCTGAACCGCCTGTTCGACTGGGATATCGTGGCGAAGCTGGTGCAGAAAACGGTGCCGCGCATCGCCTTCGACGCGTATTTCAGCAACGGCCGCATGCAAGAGCTGCGCAACAGCTTCGGCTGGTCCGGCCAGCTCGGCGAGGACCACTCCATCGTGTTTTCGCACAGCGGCGTATTGAACGGCAACCCGTTCATTCTTGCGCGCACCCTGTCGCACTGGATGGGCAGCAAGACCTACCATGGCTCGCTCCAGATCAGCTGGACGGAACAGTACCGCAATGCGCAAGGCAAGTGGGAAACCCGGACCCGCCACGAGACGCTGAACGCATCGATCGAGCGCCCCTTCCCCGAGTACGAAAACCGGACCTTTATCGTCTACGGCAATGAAGCGGCGCCCGACCTCGTATTCAGCCGCAACCCATCGACACTCTCCAGCCTGGATGATGGCTTGTTCGATCGATGGCGCAAGAATCGCGCCATCAAGAAGCTGGAAGCGAAATCCCGGGATGTCGGCGAAGGAAATACGTTTACGGTGATGTCCAACCGGGAATTCGACGCCTTGTTTGCTGCCACGGACCGCAACCATGAGGTGCAGTTCCGGCTATTGTTCACGCCCCTGGCGCAGCAGGAAATGCTGAAGCTGCTCAAGGACGATGCGATCGGTTTCGGCGACACCTTCGTGTTCGAGAAAACCCGCATGATCAACGTCGTGGAAGCGGGACACATGCGCCAGACCGACATCAGCGGCGATCCCTGGAAATTCCATGCCTACGAACTGGCGCAGGCGCGCAGCTTCTTCAACGGCTACCACAACGATTTTTTCAAGTCCTTCTATTTCGGGATCGCTCCCCTGCTCGCCATCCCCTTGTACCAGCAGCATCGGCCGCATGCGGACATCTACAGGGACACCTATTCGCACCAGCCCTGCTTCTGGGAGCACGAGTCGATCGCCAATTACCACGGCGAGGCGGCGTTCAGGCATCCCGAGTGCGTGACCCGCAGCATCCTGAAGACCGCCATGCACGACGACGCCGACGGCTCGCAGAAGGTGCGCGTGACGGCCAGCGGCTTTCGCAGCGTCAAGCGCGTCCACTACGTGTCGATGCGCGGCGGCGATGGGCGTTCGCATCGGGTCCCGGTGCATTGGGACGAGTATTTCGACGTCCAGAACAGCGCCGACATGCTGGTCAAGGAAGCGGCCGCGCCGGGCCAAGTGGCGGACGATGCCGCGACGGACAGCAATCACGGCGCATTACCGCCGGCGTTTTCGCGGCATGGCATCGACGCCGGGAAGACGGTCCTGCGCCGCTCGATTTTCTCGGCGGTCTTGCCCGGCTAGCGCACGAGACAATAGAGCACAAAAAAAACCGGGGACGCATCCCCGGTTTTTTTATCGACGCTTATGCAAACCGATCACAGGTGCGGGGTGATCGCCGGCATCAGGTCGTCGAAGGTGCGGCCGCTGGCGTTTTCACCGATGGCGTGCATCTTCCACTCGCCGTTGTGGCGGTACAGCTTGGCCATCACCTGGGCGGTGTGGGCGCCCTGCACCGACAGGTCGTAGCGCGCCACTTCCTTGTTGCCGGAAGCGTCGAGCAGGCGGCAGTAGGCGTTCTGCACCTGCGAGAAGTTCTGGCCGGTGAAGCTGTTTACCGTGAACACCAGCGATTTCACGTTGGCCGGCACCGCGCTCAGGTCGACGTTGATCTGCTCGTCGTCGCCGTCGCCGGCGCCGGTGCGGTTGTCGCCGGTGTGAACGATGCTGCCGTCCTTGCTTTTCAGCTGGCGGAACCAGACCACGTCCACCGGGCGATTCGATTCGTCGAACATCACCACCGAGGCGTCGAGGTCGACGCTTTCGGTCTTGCCGCCGAAGCCGAAGAAGCCCTTCGACTTGATGGCGTCCCAGCCCAGGCCCATGGTGACGCGGGTGAGCGCGCCGCCGCCTTCCTTGCTGAGCGAAATCTTCTGGCCTTTTTGCAGATTGACTGACATTGTTTATCTCCTAGTTTCAGCGCGCGGGGGTCTGCATCCAGGCCTTGAAGGCGGCGCGGTTACGCGAACACACGTACACCTTGCCCTTGCCCGAAAAGCGCAGGACCATGCCCTCGCCGCTGGTTTGGCTGTTGATCAGGTTACCCAGGAAGCCGCCGCTGGTGCCGGTCGTGATCGAGATCTCGTACTGCAGCGTGCTGTCCCAGCACACCACGTGCGAGTTGTCGATGATCGCGTCCTTGCCCGGCTCCACTTCCAGCATCGACATCGAGCCGAATCCCGACACCACCACCTGGCCCTGCCCCGTCGTCTCGGTGACGAAGAAGCCGCCGCTGTTGGCGAACAGCGCGTTGCCCAGACTCTGGGTGCGCACCTTCAGGTCCACGCCCGAGCTGGCGGCAACGAAGGCGCCGTCGCTGATGATGTACTGGTTCGGGCCGCAGTCGACGATCTGCATCGCGCCCGGCAGGGTCGGCGACAGCAGGCAGTCGCCGTCGCCGCGCGTCGCTTCGATGTGCTGCTGGAAGAACGATTCGCCGTTGGCGAAGGTGCGCATCAATGCGCTGCCGAGCCCGCCCTTCATCTTGCCTTTCAGGTCGAGCGTCGATTCCATCATCACCATCGCGTCGGATTCGCAATAGATGGTCTCGCCTCTCCTCATCGACACGTGCAGGAAGGGATCGACATCTCCGGTCACGGTAAAAGTTGGCATGTAACTTCCTTTCTAGTGCGGTCCCGGTCATGGGACCGCGAACCTCTTATTGTTTAAACGTTGACGCCGTAGTTCTTGGCGAGCGGACCCAGGCCGCCCTGGAAGCCCTGGCCAATGGCGCGGAATTTCCAGTCGGCGCCATTACGATACACCTCGCCGAAGATCATTGCCGCCTCGGTCGAGCCGTCTTCCGACAGGTCGTAGCGGGCGATTTCGGCGTCGCCGTTGGCGTTGACGCAGCGGATGAAGGCCTTGCCGATCATGCCGAAGTTCTGGCGGCGCGCTTCGGCGTCGTGGATGGTGACGCAGAACGAGATCTTGTCGACGTCGGCCGGGACCTTCGTCAGGTCGACGGTGAGGGTTTCGTCGTCGCCCTCGCCCTGGCCGGTGGTGTTGTCGCCGTTGTGGACGACCGAGCCGTCGGTCGACTTGAGGTTGTTATAGAAGATGAAGTCGCTATCGCCGCGCACCTTCGCGTCGGACTTGAGCATGAACGCGCTGCCGTCCAGGTCGAAGGCCGCGCCGTCGGTCGAGCGCGGGTCCCAGCCCAGGCCGATAATGACCTTGGTGAGGTTCGGTGCTTCCTTGCTGAGGTTGACGTTGCCGCCTTTTTGCAAACTGATTGCCATTACAGCTCCTTTCGTTGGAGTGAATATTGCAGTGGATACCGCCGTCGGTGACGGCGGCGGCCGTGATTCCCACCTGGCCTGGAGTCGATTTGCGTCGACTGCCAATATAGGCGTTAATTATTCGATTGTACACAGCTGGCCTTATGGCAAGCTTAGGCGGGCTGAGCGGTTTCCTGGCGCACGGTGCGCGGCGGTCGTGGGGCTGTTGCCTGTGCCGTTATCGGTATTCATGGTCCGCGTGGGCTCGAGAGCCCACCCTACGAGACAGGCCGCGGACTCGCGGTGGCAACCCCGCGGCTACTTTGCCTTTCCTTGCCGGAGTCGGCGCCGCCTCCCGGAGGGTGGGCACCCGTGCCCACGCGGACGATGCGAACCGCTAACAGGGCAGGCAACAGCCCCACCGGCGCCTGCGTAGCAAAACACAGCCGCCAAAAACATTTCTCAAACTCAGCTATTGCAAAGCGCCGATGCCTTCCCTATAATGCGGGACCTCGGGCGGTTAGTTCAGTTGGTTAGAATACTTGGTCGACATCCAAGGGGTCGCAGGTTCGAATCCTGCACCGCCCACCAAACACTTCACTATGCGCAGAACCCTTCGCGGTTCTGCAGAGAAAAGGCGCATTGGTGCCTTTTCTGTGCTGGCCAGCTAGGCCAGATTCCTTCTTCTCCACGCTACTGCGAAAAATGCGCAACAGGGTTCACATACCCCTGATTAACTTGTTGCGTCAAGCCCTTTTGCGCGCTATACTAGCCGGCTTCGGTATGGATTCGTCTTTTTAGATCCGTACTTTTTCTAGTAGTTAAACAACCCCCGCCCAATCGTAGGTGGGAATGGAGAAAAAATGAGCCTGGGCCTTCTCGGTCGCAAGGTTGGCATGATGCGCATCTTCACGGATGATGGGGATTCGATCCCAGTCACCGTGCTCGACGTATCGAACAACCGTGTTGCGCAAATCAAAACTCCTGAAACCGACGGCTATGCCGCAGTTCAGGTCGCATTCGGTCAACGTCGCGCTTCCCGCGTGACCAAGGCTGTTGCGGGTCACCACGCTAAAGCTGGCGTGGAAGCCGGCACGATGCTGAAGGAATTCCGCGTCGACGCCGCCAAGGCAGCCGAACTCAAAACCGGCGACGCCATCAACGTTTCGCTGTTCGAAGTCGGCCAGAAAATCGACGTGCAAGGCACCTCGATCGGTAAGGGCTACGCCGGTACCATCAAGCGTTACAACTTCGCATCGGGCCGTCAAACCCACGGTAACTCGCGTTCGCACAACGTTCCTGGCTCCATCGGTATGGCGCAGGATCCGGGCCGCGTGTTCCCTGGCAAGCGCATGACCGGTCACATGGGCGACGTTACCGTCACCACCCAGAACCTGGAAATCGCTCGTATCGACGCTGAGCGTCAACTGCTGCTGGTGAAAGGTGCCGTTCCTGGCGCCAAGAACGGTCAAGTGATCGTCAAGCCGGCTGTCAAAGTCAAAGCCAAGAAAGGAGCTTAAATATGGAACTTCAGCTCCTGAATGAGCAAGGTCAAGCTGGCGCCGCCGTTGCAGCAGCCGACACCGTGTTCGGCCGCGAATACAACGAAGCCCTGATTCACCAGATTGTGGTCGCCTACGCCGCCAACGCGCGCAGCGGCAACCGCAAGCAGAAAGACCGTGAAGAAGTCAGCCACACCACGAAGAAGCCATGGCGCCAGAAGGGCACCGGCCGCGCTCGTGCTGGTATGTCGTCGTCGCCTCTGTGGCGCGGCGGTGGTCGTATCTTCCCGAACACCCCGGACGAGAACTTCTCGCACAAGGTCAACAAGAAGATGTTCCGCGCAGGTATCTGCTCGATCTTCTCGCAGCTGGCCCGCGAAGGCCGTCTGAACGTTGTCGAAAACCTGTCGATCGAAGCTCCGAAGACCAAGCTGCTGTCGCAAAAGCTGCAGGGCATGGGCCTGGAATCGGTCCTGGTGATCACCGACACCATCGATGAAAACCTGGAACTGGCATCGCGCAACCTGCCGAACGTGCTGGTCGTCGAGCCGAAAGCGGCCGACCCGATGTCGCTGGTGTTCTACAAGAAAGTCCTGGTCACCAAAGCTGCTCTGGCCAAGATCGAGGAGATGTACGCATGAGCACCGCAATCAAATTTAGCGAAGAGCGCCTGATGAAGGTGCTGCTGGCTCCGGTCATTTCCGAGAAGGCCACCTTCGTCGCGGAAAAGAACGAGCAGATCGTGTTCAAGGTTCTGCCGGACGCAACCAAGCCGGAAATCAAGGCTGCCGTCGAGCTGCTGTTCAAGGTCGAAGTGGAATCGGTGCAAACCGTGAACCGCGAAGGCAAGCAGAAGCGCGCAGGCCGTTTCACCGGTCGTCGCAACCACACCAAGCGCGCTTTCGTGTGCCTGAAGCCGGGCCAGGAAATCAATTTTGTCGAGGAGGCTAAATAATGGCACTCGTTAAGATGAAGCCAACCTCCCCAGGCCGCCGCGGCATGGTGAAGGTTGTGAACGCCGACCTGTACAAAGGTCGTCCGTTCGCAGCCCTGGTTGAGAAGAAATCGAAGACCGCTGGCCGTAACAACAACGGCCACATCACCACCCGCCACATCGGCGGTGGTCACAAGCATCACTACCGCCTGGTTGACTTCAAGCGCAACAAGGACGGTATCCCGGCCAAGGTCGAGCGTATCGAATACGACCCGAACCGCAGCGCGCACATCGCTCTGGTGTGCTACGCCGACGGTCATCGTGCGTACATCATCGCCACCAAGGGCATGGCTGTGGGCGACACCGTCATGAACGGCTCGGAAGCGCCGATCAAGTCGGGTAACTGCCTGCCGATCCGTAACATCCCGGTCGGCACCACCATGCACTGCGTCGAAATGCTGCCAGGTAAGGGTGCCCAGATGGCCCGTACCGCCGGCGCCGGCGTGGTCCTGATGGCCCGTGAAGGCACCTACGCCCAGGTTCGCCTGCGCTCGGGTGAAGTGCGCCGCGTGCACATCGAGTGCCGCGCGACGGTTGGCGAAGTCGGCAACGGCGAGCACAACCTGCGCAAGATCGGTAAAGCTGGTGCGATGCGCTGGCGCGGTGTTCGTCCGACCGTTCGCGGTGTGGTCATGAACCCGATCGACCACCCGCACGGTGGTGGTGAAGGCCGTACGGCTGCCGGTCGTCATCCGGTGTCGCCATGGGGCCAGCAGACCAAGGGCAAGAAGACGCGTTCGAACAAGCGCACTTCGTCGATGATCGTCTCGCGCCGCGGCAAGAAATAAGGATAAATCATGACTCGTTCATTGAAAAAAGGGCCGTTCGTTGACGCCCACCTGGTGAAGAAAGTCGAAGCCGCGCAAGCGACCAAAGACAAGAAGCCAGTCAAAACCTGGTCGCGCCGCTCGACGATCACTCCGGACTTCATCGGTCTGACGATCGCTGTCCACAACGGCAAGCTGCACGTGCCGGTGTACGTCTCGGAGAACATGGTCGGCCACAAGCTCGGCGAATTCGCGCTGACCCGTACGTTCAAGGGCCACGCCGCTGACAAGAAGGCGAAAAAATAATGGAAACTAAAGCTATCCTCAAAGGCGTGCGCCTGTCGGAACAGAAGGGCCGCCTGGTTGCAGACCTGATCCGTGGCAAGAAAGTTGACGCAGCACTCAACATTCTGCAGTTCAGCCCGAAGAAGGGCGCGACCATCATCAAGAAGGTTCTGGAGTCGGCCATCGCCAACGCGGAACACAATGACGGCGCGGACATCGACGAGCTGAAGGTCACCCAGATCTACGTCGAAAAGGGCCCGATCCTGAAGCGCTTCACCGCACGTGCGAAGGGCCGCGGCGATCGCATTTCGAAACAATCCTGTCACATCTACGTGACTGTCGGTAACTAAGGGGTCATACGATGGGTCAGAAAATCCACCCAACCGGCTTCCGCCTGGCGGTCACCCGTAACTGGGCTTCGCGCTGGTACGCTGGCAACGGCAATTTCGCCGACATGCTGAAGGAAGACCTGGAAGCTCGCGCTTTCCTGAAGAAGAAGCTGAAGAACGCTTCGGTCGGTCGCATCGTCATCGAGCGTCCTGCCAAGAACGCACGCTTCACCGTGTTCAGCTCGCGTCCGGGCGTCGTCATCGGCAAGAAGGGCGAAGACATCGAAGTGCTGAAGTCGTCGCTGACGAAGATCATGGGCGTGCCGGTCCACGTGAACATCGAAGAAATCCGCAAGCCGGAAATCGATGCGCAACTGATCGCCGACTCGATCTCGCAGCAGCTCGAAAAGCGCATCATGTTCCGTCGCGCCATGAAGCGCGCGATGCAGAACGCAATGCGTCTGGGCGCGCAAGGCATCAAGATCATGTCGTCGGGCCGTCTGAACGGTATCGAGATCGCACGTACCGAATGGTACCGCGAAGGCCGTGTGCCTCTGCACACCCTGCGCGCCGACATCGACTACGGCACCAGCGAAGCATCGACCACCTACGGCATCATCGGCGTCAAGGTGTGGGTCTACAAGGGCGATCGTTCGGCAACGGGCGAAGCACCAGTGATCGACACCCCGGCCGACGAGAAGAAGCCGCGTGGCCCGCGCCGTGATGACGGCAAGCCGGCCGGCCGTGGCCGCCCGGGCGCCAAGCCAGGTACCGCACCAGCAGGCCGCCGCGCTGCCAAGCCGGCTGCTGAGAAAGCAGGAGAATAAGCATGCTGCAGCCATCCCGCAGAAAGTATCGTAAAGAGCAGAAAGGCCGTAACACCGGCATTTCGCACACCCGCGGCACCTCGGTCTCGTTCGGTGAATTCGGCCTGAAGGCAGTTGCCCGCGGCCGTATCACCGCGCGCCAGATCGAAGCGGCTCGTCGCGCCATGACCCGTCACATCAAGCGTGGCGGCCGGATCTGGATCCGTATCTTCCCGGACAAGCCGATTTCGAACAAGCCGGCCGAAGTCCGTATGGGTAACGGTAAGGGTAACCCGGAGTACTACGTCGCTGAAATCCAGCCAGGCAAGGTCCTGTACGAGATGGACGGCGTCGCAGAAGAACTGGCGCGCGAAGCATTCCGCCTGGCCGCTGCCAAACTGCCGCTGGCAACCACCTTCGTGGTGCGCCAAGTCGGCCAATAACAGGAGTTGAATATGAAAGCATCGGAACTCCGCGGCAAGGACCAGGAAGCGCTGCAGAAGGAGCTGAATGAGCTGCTGAAGGCCCAGTTCGGCCTGCGCATGCAAATCGCTACCCAGCAGCTGGGCAATACCGCGCAGCTCAAGAAAGTACGTCGCGACATCGCGCGTGTGAAGACTGTGATGAACTCGAAGGAAGCCAAATGAACGACACCACTAAAACGGCGCTGAAGCGTACGCTGGTCGGCAAGGTCGTGTCCGACAAAATGGACAAGACGGTGACCGTCCTGATCGAGCGTCACGTGAAGCACCCGCTGTACGGCAAGATCATCGTGCGCTCGAACAAGTACCACGCGCACGACGAGACCAACCAGGCCAAGACCGGCGACACGGTCGAGATCCAGGAAGGTCGCCCGATCTCGAAGACGAAGGCGTGGACCGTGACCCGTGTTGTGCAGGTCGCACAGGTTCTGTAAAGCCTGAAAATTTGTCTTGCGGGGCCCGCTGGTATCTGAGATACTAGCGGGCTTCGTTCATGTGTTGCCGCAGTTTGTCCCCCTCGGTAACTGCGGCCTGTACGAAGCTTATTGGAAAGTCCAATC
Organism: Massilia sp.; assembly: GCA_003484545.1. Taxonomy (GTDB): domain Bacteria; phylum Pseudomonadota; class Gammaproteobacteria; order Burkholderiales; family Burkholderiaceae_D; genus Telluria. Next base: position 12,252 of record DNCF01000522.1, read on the forward strand.
ACCCAATCGGACGCTCATGCATTGAGCGGACGGCGGGACCAAGACTGACCGCAGGCCTACGGTTCGCCGTGGGGTTTCTTCGGCTTAAGTTGGGAAAGAAAATACTATGATTCAAACTGAAAGCCGGCTCGAAGTGGCCGACAATACCGGTGCGAAAGAAGTACTGTGCATCAAGGTATTGGGCGGCTCCAAGCGCCGTTATGCGAGCATTGGCGACATCATCAAGGTAACCGTCAAGGTTGCTGCGCCACGTGGTCGCGTCAAAAAAGGTGAAATTTATAACGCTGTGGTTGTGCGTACCGCCAAAGGTGTGCGCCGCCAAGACGGCTCCCTGGTGAAGTTCGACGGCAACGCCGCTGTCCTGCTGAATTCCAAGCTGGAACCGATCGGTACCCGTATCTTCGGACCGGTGACGCGCGAGCTGCGTACCGAAAAGTTCATGAAGATCGTGTCCCTGGCACCTGAAGTTCTGTAAGGAGTCGCAATGGATAAGATTCGTAAAAACGACGAAGTCATCGTTTTGACCGGTAAAGACAAGGGCAAGCGTGGCGTGGTTTCGCGTCGCGTCGACGCCGAGCACGTGATCGTCGACGGCGTGAACGTGGCCAAGAAGGCCGTCAAGCCGAACCCGATGACCGGCGTCACTGGTGGTATCGTCGACAAGGCGATGCCGATTCACGTCTCCAACGTCGCGCTGTTTAACGCCGCGACCGGCAAGGCTGACCGCGTAGGCTTCAAAGACCAGGACGGCAAGAAAGTCCGCGTCTACAAGTCCTCCGGCGAAGTTGTGAAGGTTTAAGATCATGGCCCGTCTCCAACAATTCTACAAAGAAAAAGTCGTCGCTGACCTGACCGAGAAATTCGGCTACAAGTCGGTGATGGAAGTGCCGCGCCTGACCAAGATCACCCTGAACATGGGTCTGTCGGAAGCTGTCGCAGACAAGAAGGTCATCGAACACGCCGTGGGCGACCTGACCAAGATCGCCGGCCAGAAGCCGGTCGTCACCAAGGCACGCAAGGCAATCGCAGGTTTCAAGATCCGCGAAGGCTACCCGATCGGCACGATGGTGACCCTGCGCGGCGCCCGCATGTACGAGTTCCTGGACCGCTTCATCACCGTGGCCCTGCCGCGCGTGCGTGACTTCCGCGGTGTCAACGGCAAGTCGTTCGACGGCCGTGGCAACTACAACATCGGCGTCAAAGAGCAGATCATTTTCCCGGAAATCGATTACGACAAGATCGATGCGCTGCGTGGCATGAACATCTCGATCACCACCACCGCTAAGACCGACGAAGAAGCCAAAGCGCTGCTCGCCGCCTTCAAATTCCCGTTCAGGAACTAAGAGCATGGCAAAACTTGCACTGATTAACCGCGAACAGAAGCGTGCAGACCTGGTGGAGAAATTCGCCGCAAAGCGTGCCGCTCTGAAAGCAATCATCGACGACCAGTCGAAGACCGAAGAAGAGCGTTACGAAGCGCGCCTGAAACTGCAGGCCCTGCCGCGTAATTCGGCCCCGACCCGCCAGCGTAACCGCTGCGCCATGACCGGCCGTCCACGTGGCACTTTCCGTAAATTCGGTCTGGCCCGTACCAAACTCCGTGAATTCGCGATGAAAGGCGAAATCCCGGGCATGACCAAAGCTAGCTGGTAATAGGAGAACAAGCAATGAGTATGAGCGATCCTATCGCCGATATGCTGACCCGCATTCGCAACGCACAAACTGTCCAGAAAACCACGGTCGCAATGCCGTCGTCGAAAGTCAAGGTTGCGATCGCCAACGTCCTGAAGGACGAGGGTTACATTGAGGATTTCGCCGTGACCACCGAAGGTGGCAAGTCGGAACTGAAAATCGGTTTGAAGTATTACACCGGCCGTCCGGTCATCGAGCGCATCGAGCGCGTCTCGCGTCCTGGCCTGCGCATCTACAAGGGCAAAAACGAGATCCCGTCGGTCATGAATGGCCTGGGCGTGGCAATCGTCTCGACCCCGCAGGGCGTGATGACCGACCGCAAGGCACGTGCTACCGGCGTCGGTGGCGAAGTGCTGTGCTACGTGGCTTAAGGAGTAGACATGTCTCGAGTAGCTAAGATGCCAATCGCCGTCCCGGCAGGTACCGATGTCGCGATCAACGCGTCGTCGATCACCGTCAAGGGCCCGCTCGGCACCCTGACCCAGCCGCTGAACGGCCTGGTCAAAGTGGAAAACAACAACGGCACGCTGACTTTCGACGTGGTGGACGATTCGCGTGAATCGAACGCCATGTCGGGCACCCTGCGCGCCCTGGTCAACAACATGGTTACCGGCGTTACCAAGGGCTTCGAGCGCAAGCTGACCCTGGTGGGCGTGGGCTACAAGGCAGCTGTGCAGGGCAACGCCCTGAACCTGTCGCTGGGCTTCTCGCACCCGGTGCTGCACGCGATGCCGGAAGGCGTCACCGCGGTCACCCCGACCCCGACCGAAATCCTGATCAAGGGTATCGATCGCCAGAAGGTCGGCCAGGTTGCCGCTGAAGTGCGCGCTTACCGCTCGCCTGAGCCTTACAAGGGCAAGGGTGTCCGTTATGCGGACGAAGTGGTGAAGCTTAAAGAAACCAAGAAGAAATAATCGGAGCTGACATGGACAAGAAACAATCGCGTCTGCGTCGCGGACGCCAAACCCGCATCAAGATCGCGCAGCTGGGTGTGAATCGCCTGTCGATTCACCGCACCAACCTGCACATCTATGCGAACCTGATCAGCCCGGATGCGAAGGTCCTGGTTTCGGCTTCGACGCTGGAAGCAGAAGTGCGCGCCGAGCTGGGCGGTAAAGCTGGTGCCGGCGGCAACGCTGCAGCAGCTGCCCTGGTTGGCAAGCGCGTCGCAGAAAAAGCACTGAAAGCAGGGATCACCGAAGTCGCGTTCGACCGTTCGGGTTTCCGTTACCACGGCCGTGTGAAGGCGCTGGCAGATGCCGCGCGTGAAGCCGGTCTGAAGTTCTAAGGAAGAATCGTCATGGCAAAAATGCAAGCGAAAATGGCAAGCGACAAGCCGGATGATGGCATGCGCGAAAAAATGATCGCGATCAACCGCGTCACCAAGGTGGTGAAGGGTGGTCGTATCATGGGTTTTGCAGCGCTGACCGTTGTCGGTGACGGCGATGGCCGCATCGGCATGGGCAAGGGCAAGTCGAAGGAAGTTCCTGTCGGCGTGCAGAAAGCAATGGAAGAAGCCCGCCGCAACCTGATCAAGGTGCCCCTCAAGAACGGTACGCTGCACCACACCGTTACCGGTCGTCACGGCGCCTCGCGCGTCATGATGTCGCCGGCCAAGCCGGGTACCGGCGTGATCGCGGGTGGCGCAATGCGCGCTATCTTCGAGGTGATGGGCGTGACCGACGTGGTCGCCAAGTCGACCGGTTCGTCGAACCCGTACAACCTGGTTCGCGCGACCCTCGACGGTCTGGCAAAAATGAGCACGCCGGCTGACATCGCTGCCAAGCGCGGCAAGTCGGTTGAAGACATCCTGGGTTAAGGGGAACAAACATGGCAAACACTGTCAAAGTCAAGCTCGTCAAGGGCCTGATCGGTACCCGTCAGGATCACCGTGCCACCGTGCGCGGCCTGGGTCTGCGTCGTGTCAACTCGGTTTCCGAGCTGCAGGACACCCCAGCTGTGCGTGGCATGATCAACAAAGTCGCGTACCTCGTTAAAGTTGTCTCGTAAGCGACAGCTTACGTACGGAGAAATCAATGGAACTCAATACCATTCAACCTGCTGACGGCGCCAAGCACGCGAAGCGTCGCGTCGGCCGCGGTATCGGCTCCGGCCTGGGCAAGACCGCCGGTCGCGGTCATAAGGGTCAGAAATCGCGTTCGGGCGGCTTCCACAAAGTCGGCTTCGAAGGCGGCCAGATGCCTCTGCAGCGTCGTCTGCCGAAGCGCGGCTTCAAGTCGCTCAACGCCACCTTCAAGGCTGAAGTCCGTCTGTCGGACCTGAACGCCCTGGCCGTCGGCGATGTCGACATCCTGGTGCTGAAGCAAGCAGGCATCCTGCCGGTGGTGGCACGCGACGTGCGCGTCATCCTGTCGGGCGAGATCACCAAAGCGGTGAACCTCAAGGGCCTGAAGGCGACCGCGGGCGCGAAAGCGGCCATCGAAGCAGCTGGCGGTTCGGTCGCCTAAAGCGGCCGCTGCCTGATCGGAGCAAAAATTGGCGACTAATTCACAACTTGGTAAAAGCGCCGCCGCCGGCTTCCCCTGGGGTCGGCTGTGGTTTTTGCTTGGCGCATTGGTCGTGTACCGCATCGGTGCTCACATCCCGGTCCCCGGGATCGACCCGGTAGCGCTGGCGTCACTGTTCAAGCAGAACGAAGGCGGCATCCTGGGCATGTTCAACATGTTCTCGGGTGGTGCGTTGTCCCGCTTTACCGTGTTCGCACTCGGGATCATGCCCTACATTTCGGCTTCGATCATCATGCAGCTGGCGTCGATCGTCGTGCCGCAGCTGGAAACGCTGAAGAAGGAAGGCGAAGCAGGGCGCCGCAAGATCACCCAGTACACCCGCTACGGCACGGTGGCACTGGCGTTGTTCCAGGCGTTCGGCATCGCCGTCGCGCTCGAGGCCCAGCCGGGTCTCGTGCTCGACCCCGGCATGGCATTCCGCTTCGTCACGGTCGTGACCCTGCTCACCGGCACCATGTTCCTCATGTGGCTGGGCGAGCAGATCACCGAGCGTGGTCTGGGCAACGGCATTTCGATCATCATTTTCGCCGGTATCGCAGCCGGTCTGCCGTCGGCACTGGGTGGCCTGTTCACCCTGGTTTCGAACGGTTCGATCAGCAGCATTGCCGCGATCATTATCGTCATCCTGGTAGTTGCGGTTACGTATGCCGTCGTGTTCGTTGAACGCGGACAGCGCAAGATCCTCGTGAACTACGCCAAGCGCCAAGTCGGCAACAAGGTGTACGGTGGCCAAACCAGCCACCTGCCCCTGAAGCTGAACATGGCCGGCGTGATTCCGCCGATCTTCGCCTCCTCGATCATCCTGTTCCCGGCGACGATCGTTGACTGGTACACGCGAGGCAAGGACTCCAGCGGCCCGTTCATCGGGTTCCTGAAGGACCTGGCCGCCTCGCTGGCGACCGGTGAACCGATCCACGCGTTGCTGTATGCGGTGGCGATTGTGTTCTTCTGCTTCTTCTACACCGCGCTGGTATTCAACAGCAAGGAAACGGCGGACAACTTGAAGAAGAGCGGCGCGTTTGTTCCGGGCATCCGTCCGGGCGAGCAGACCGCACGCTACATCGACAAGATCCTGATGCGCCTGACCCTGGCCGGTGCAGTCTATATCACCCTGGTGTGCCTGGTGCCGGAGTTCCTGCAGTCGTTCTGGAAAGTTCCTTTCTATTTCGGCGGCACGTCGCTCCTGATCATCGTGGTGGTGACGATGGACTTCATGGCACAAGTGCAGAACTACGTCATGTCGCAGCAATATGAATCGCTGCTGCGCAAGGCGAACTTCAAGGGTGGGATTCCGACGCGATAAGCGGGGAGTACATAGACCGAATGGCAAAAGACGACGTCATCCAAATGCAAGGTGAGATTCTCGAGAATCTCCCAAATGCGACATTTCGCGTAAAGCTGGAAAACGGGCATGTGGTCCTGGGGCATATCTCGGGTAAAATGCGGATGAATTACATCCGCATTCTCCCGGGCGACAAGGTAACGGTGGAACTGACCCCGTACGACCTGTCCCGGGCACGCATCGTATTCCGCACCAAGTAAAAATATTCAAGTTATCAGGAAGAGAGTGCAAAATGAAAGTTAATGCTTCAGTCAAGCGGATCTGCCGCAACTGCAAGATCATCAAGCGCAAGGGCGTGGTCCGCGTGATCTGCGTCGAGCCGCGTCACAAGCAGCGTCAAGGTTAAGAGGAATAACGAATGGCACGTATTGCAGGGGTTAACATCCCAAATCATCAGCACACTGTTATCGGCCTGACGGCGATTTACGGTATCGGCCGCCCGCGCTCGCAGAAGATCTGCGATGCGACCGGTATCGCGACCAACAAGAAGGTCAAGGACCTCGACGATAACGAACTCGAGAAGCTGCGCGACGAAGTTGCGAAGTTTGTCGTGGAAGGCGATCTGCGCCGCGAACTGTCCATGAACATCAAGCGTCTGATGGACCTGGGTTGCTACCGCGGCATGCGTCACCGCAAGGGCCTGCCAGTGCGCGGCCAGCGCACCCGTACCAATGCACGTACCCGCAAAGGTCCGCGCAAGGCCGCTCAATCGCTGAAGAAATAATCTAGGAATAGACCATGGCTAAGCAACAAAGCAGCGCAGCAGCGGCAGCAGCCCGCGCACGCAAGAAAGTCAAGAAGAATGTGGCTGAGGGCATCGCCCACGTCCACGCTTCGTTCAACAACACCATCATCACGATCACCGACCGCCAGGGCAACGCCCTGTCGTGGGCGACGTCGGGTGGCGCCGGCTTCAAGGGCTCGCGCAAATCGACCCCGTTCGCGGCACAGGTCGCTGCTGAAGCAGCCGGCAAGGTCGCACAGGAAAGCGGCGTGAAGAACCTGGAAGTGCGCATCAAGGGCCCTGGCCCTGGCCGTGAATCGGCTGTGCGCGCGCTGAACAACCTGGGCATCAAGATCACCGAGATCCAGGACGTGACGCCGGTTCCGCACAACGGCTGCCGTCCGCCGAAGCGTCGTCGTATCTAAGACAAACGGCGGGTGCGCCCGCCTGTTGTTGCAGATACCCGTCGCGGTATCAAATACGCCGGTGCAGTTGCCCGATTTCGGGTATACTGCCCGGCTATTCTCGCCTCGAACCGCCGGTTCGGGGCGTTCTTTCAGCCACGTCCGCTCAATATCGGGTCGGACTAGCGCCTGCCGCATCGCTCGCGATGCCTCCGGGGCGTGATTAATACATTAAAGGATTCAACGTGGCACGTTATATCGGACCAAAAGCAAAACTGTCGCGCCGTGAAGGCACCGACCTGTTCCTGAAGAGCGCACGTCGCTCGCTCGACTCGAAGTGCAAACTGGACGTCAAGCCAGGCCAGCACGGCGTGAAGTCGGGTGCTCGCACCTCGGACTACGGCAACCAGCTGCGTGAAAAGCAGAAGGTCAAGCGTATGTACGGCGTGCTGGAGCGCCAGTTCCGCCGCTACTTCGCAGAAGCATCGCGCCGCAAGGGCAACACCGGCGAAACCCTGCTGAAGCTGCTGGAAGCCCGCCTGGACAACGTCGCTTACCGCATGGGCTTCGGCTCGACCCGCGCCGAAGCGCGCCAGCTGGTGAGCCACAAGGCCTTCACCGTCAACGGTAACGTCGTGAACATCGCTTCGTACCAGGTCAAGGCAGGCGACGTCATCGCCGTGCGCGAAAAGGCCAAGAAGCAGACCCGCATCATCGAAGCGCTGTCGCTGGCTGAACAAGTCGGCATGCCGAGCTGGGTCTCGGTCGACGCCAAGAAGATGGAAGGCACCTTCCGTTCGTTCCCGGAGCGTAACGAGATCGCCGCCGACGTCAACGAAGCACTGATCGTCGAACTGTACTCGCGTTAATCCGAGACGGTAAATGCGCCCGCTCCTCATCCGAGCGGGCGTTGCAGTTTTAAGAATTCACCACATGCCATCAGCCTTATCGGTGTAACGAGCCGAGGGTATTGAAAAGGACATTTCATGCAAAATAGTTTGTTGAAGCCACGTATCATCGACGTCGAAGCCCTGGGCGCCGGTCACGCGAAAGTCGTGATGGAGCCGTTCGAGCGTGGCTACGGCCACACGCTGGGCAACGCGCTGCGCCGCGTGCTGCTGTCGTCGATGATCGGCTACGCGCCGACCGAAGTGACGATCGCTGGCGTCGTGCACGAGTACTCGTCGCTGGACGGCGTGCAGGAAGACGTCGTCGACCTGCTGCTGAACCTGAAGGGCGTCGTGTTCAAGGTGCACAACCGCGACTCCGTCACCCTGACCCTGAAGAAGGAAGGCGAAGGCGCAGTCCTGGCATCGGACATCGATCTGCCGCATGACGTGGAACTGATCAACCCGGATCACGTGATCGCTCACCTGACCGCCGGCGGCAAGCTGGACATGCAGATCAAGGTCGAAAAAGGCCGCGGCTATGTGCCGGGTAACGTCCGTCGCCTGTCGGAAGACACCAACAAGACGATCGGCCGCATCATCCTGGACGCATCGTTCTCGCCAGTGCGCCGCGTGTCGTACGCCGTGGAATCGGCCCGTGTCGAACAGCGTACCGACCTCGACAAGCTGATCATCAACATCGAGACCAACGGCGTCATCACCCCGGAAGAAGCGATCCGCCAGTCGGCCCGCGTCCTGGTTGACCAGCTGAACGTCTTCGCCGCGCTGGAAGGCACGGAAGCGGCCGCCGAAGCACCGTCGCGTGCTCCGCTGGTCGATCCGATCCTGCTGCGTCCGGTCGACGATCTGGAACTCACGGTTCGTTCGGCAAACTGCCTGAAGGCCGAGAACATCTACTACATCGGCGACCTGATCCAGCGTTCGGAAAACGAGCTGCTCAAGACCCCGAACCTGGGCCGCAAGTCGCTCAACGAAATCAAGGAAGTCCTTGCTTCGCGCGGCCTGACCCTGGGCATGAAGTTGGAAAATTGGCCGCCTGCCGGTCTCGAGAAGTAATAGCATTCACCCGAAAGTACACACCTACTTTCGGGTGGGATCAGTCAAAAAGGACTGGCAAAGCCAGATCCTTTTTGAATGACAAAACCGTAGTAACCAACCCTAACTGAACCGGTCCGCGGTCATGCCCTGGCATGAACGATCGAAGAACTGGAATTTAAACATTCGAAAGGAAGTACCATGCGTCACCGTCACGGCCTCCGTAAGCTGAACCGTACCTCGTCCCACCGCCTGGCCATGCTGCGCAACATGACCGTCTCGCTGCTGCGTCATGAAGCCATCAAGACCACCGTGCCGAAAGCCAAGGAACTGCGTCGCGTCATCGAGCCGATCCTGACCCTGGGCAAGACCGACACCCTGGCCAACAAGCGCCTGGCATTCGCCCGCCTGCGCGACCGCGAAATGGTGCAGAAGCTGTTCGCCGAACTGGGCCCGCGTTACGCCAACCGTAACGGCGGCTACCTGCGCATCCTGAAAATGGGTTTCCGCGTGGGCGACAATGCGCCGATGGCCTACGTCGAACTGCTGGACCGTCCGGAAGTCACCTCGGCTGAAGAAGCTCCGACCGCCGAGTAATCGCTCCGTGCGACAAGAAAAACCAGGCTTCGTGCCTGGTTTTTTTTTGTCCATGCGCAGATGGCGGGCAGGCGGCGACCACGGTCCCGGGCTCGGATTACCCATCGGCACGCGGGCGGTGTACCATTCGGCTGCGCTGTATTCAATCAAAGGAAGTCATGTCCCGTTCCCGCCTTCGTGCCGTACCGACGCACCCGCTCGCCGCGCTGTCGCTGCTGTTCCTGTTCCTGTTCGCCGTCCTGCTGGCCGCGCCGAGCCGCGCCGCCGACGATTTCCTCGACCCGTCCATCGCCTTCAAGTTCTCGGCGCGCATGGAGGGCGAGCGCACCGCCGTCGTCACCTACGACATCGCGCCCGGCTACTACATGTACCGCGAACGTTTCGCCTTCACGGCGCGCGGCGCGCAGCTGGGCACGCCGGAAATCCCGCCGGGCAAGGTGAAGTACGACGAGACCTTCCAGAAGGATGTCGAGACCTATAAAGGTTCGGTGACGATCCGCATCCCGGTCGAGGGCAGCGGCCCTTTCACGCTGAACGCGACCAGCCAGGGCTGCGCCGACGCCGGCCTGTGCTATCCGCCGCAGGAAGCCAGCGTGCAGCTGGCCGCCGGCGGCGCCGCGCCGCAGATGAGCCTGCCGACCGGCGGCGCGTCCGCATCGGCGCCCGGCATCCTCTCGTCCAGCCCGCAAAGCGAAGGCAGTACAGGCGCCGCCGCGCGCCTTGGCTTGCCGGCAGACGCGGCCCCTGCGGTCGATACGCCCGCACAGGCAGCGGCGGGGCAGGGCGCAGCCGCCGCGCAGCCGCAGGCCGCAGCGCCGGACGGGGCCGTCAGCGTCGCCCCGAGCGCCGTCAGCAGCGCTCCTGGCGCCAGCGCCGACAAACCTTCCGAACTGTCCGGCATCAACGCGATCCTGCACGGCGGCCGCCTGCTTGCCATCGTGCCCGCTTTCATCCTGCTCGGCCTGGGACTGGCGTTCACGCCCTGCGTGCTGCCGATGGTGCCGATCCTGTCCTCGATCATCGTCGGCGAGGGCGGCAAGGTGCGCCGTTCGCGCGGCTTCATCCTGTCGCTGACCTATTCGCTCGGCATGGCCATCGTCTACACCATGCTCGGCGTCGCCGCCGGCCTGATCGGCGAGGGCCTGGCCGCCGCGCTCCAGAATCCCTGGGTGCTGGGCGCGTTCGCCGTGCTGATCGTCGCGATGGCGATGTCGATGTTCGGCTTCTATGAATTGCAGGTGCCCGCCGCGGTACAGACGAAACTGGCCGGCGTCTCGGGCCGCCAGGCCTCCGGCAAGCTGGCCGGCGTGTTCGCCATGGGCGCCATCTCGGCGCTGATCGTCGGCCCGTGCGTGGCCGCGCCCCTGGCCGGCGCCCTGGTCTACATCAGCCAGACCCGCGACGTGCTGATCGGCGGCGCGGCGCTGTTCTCGATGGCCCTGGGCATGAGCATTCCGCTGCTGCTGGTCGGCGTCTCGGCCGGCTCGCTGCTGCCGCGCGCCGGCGCCTGGATGGAATCCGTGAAACGCTTCTTCGGCGTGCTGATGCTGGCGATGGCCTTGTGGCTGGTGTCGCCGGTGCTGCCGGCGAGCGTGCAGATGATCCTGTGGGCCGCGCTGCTGCTCGGCTACGGCGCCTACCTGCTGCGCCGCCGCGGACACTGGGCCGCGCTTGCCTTCGGCGCCGTGTTCGGCATCCTGGGCGCGATGCAGCTGGTCGGCGTGGCCAGCGGCGGCCGCGATCCGCTCGCGCCGCTGGCCCACCTGACCGGGGCACAGAAGCCGCATCTCGCATTCAAGCGCGTGAAAACCGTGGACGAGCTCGACGCGGCGCTCGCCGCGCTCGGCGGCAAGACCGCCATGCTCGACTTCTACGCCGACTGGTGCGTCTCCTGCAAGGAAATGGAGAAGCTGACCTTCGTCGACCCGCAGGTGCAGGCGAAGCTCGCCAATACCGTGTTGCTGCAGGTCGACGTCACGGCCAACGACGCGCACGACAAGGCCATGCTGAAGCGCTTTGGTTTGTTCGGGCCGCCGGGCATCATTTTCTTCGATCCGAGCGGTGTGGAGATTCCGGATAGCCGGGTGATCGGTTACCAGAATGCGCAGAAGTTCCTGGTGTCGCTGGAACGCCTGGACTGATCCGGGCTTGCCGGGCTTGCGTGAGGTTACGCGGCCTGCGTAAGCCGTACCGCGTGGACACAGG
>DNCF01000522.1:23841-24041 GCA_003484545.1 Massilia sp.
AGGTGTCCACCCTACAAAATCAAAAAAGGGATGCCGAGGCATCCCTTTTGCGTTCAGGCGCTAACTGAACCGTTCAGCTCTGCATCGCCGCGCCGTGCTGGCCGTGGTGGCCGCCGTGACCGCGGTGCTTGCCGAAGCCGCCGCGCATGGGCTGGCTGTCGAACACCTTCTTCTGCTCGGGCGTGAGCACGGCATAGAAG
>DNCF01000456.1 GCA_003484545.1 Massilia sp.
GCCGAGCCGCTGCCGCTGCCGATCTGCGCGCCGCCGATGCCGCCGAGGGCGGCGCCACCCATGGTGCCCACGCCCGATTCCGGGTTGACGATGGTGACGTTGCGGACCGACTCGACCGTGCCCATGCGCACGACCTGCTCGTGCTGGGCCTGTCCGTAGTGGTAGACGCTGCCGGAGGGCGGCGGCGTGGCGCAACCGGCCAGCAGGCCGGCGGTAAGCAGGGCAATGAGGGGCAGGGCGGTTTTCATGACGGCCTCCGACGTTTGGCTTGTGCCCGAAAAGCCTACTCCTTGCCGCCAAGGGGCGGCGCGCGCCCGCTTCCTGTCAGTACGCCAGCTTAGTAAGCCAAATTCAGGCGGCGGTACAGGAAACCGAGCACGAACAGCGGCCCGATCAGGAGGAAACGCAGGTCGTCGAGGAAGGACGGCTTCTTGCCCTCGATCTTGTGGCCGATGAACTGGCCGATCCAGGCGACCACGAACACCGCGATCGACAGCGGCAGCACCGTCATCGGCGGCATCGCGGCCAGGATCGCCAGCATCGCGGCCGACATCGCCAGCATGCCCCAGGCAAAGGGGCGCGAGAGCTGGAAGTAGTACCACAGGGCCGCAAGCACAGCGGCAAGCGCCAGCACCGGATGCACTGCCCACAGGATGCCCAGCAGAGAAAACACGATCACCGGCACGCACACGAAATGGATCAGCTCATTGGTCGGGTTGCGGTGGCTTTCGCTGTAGATCGCGAGCAGGGTGTGGATGTTGCGGGGCTGCGCGGCGCTGGTCATGAGGGTCTCCCTGTGATGGTTTTATAGGGAAATTCTACACCCGGGCCGCGCCGTATTTTCAAGTCGTCCGCATTACGCCACCTGCGCCGCCTGCGCTTCCTGCGCGAACGCCGGACGCGCGCCCAGGCGCATCTGCGGATGGTTCGCGAGCAGCTCGGCCACCCACTCGACGAACACCCGCACCTTGGCCGACAGGTGGCGGTTCTGCGGATACACCACGTGGATCGGCAGCGGGTCGCTGGACCAGTCGGGCAGCAGCTGCACCATGCGGCCTTCCTGCATGTGGCGCAGCAGCAGGTAGTCGGTCATCTGGATGACACCCAGCCCGGCCAGCCCCGCCTGCACGTAGGCGTTCGAATCGTTCAGGGCGATCAGGCCCGGCAGCGGCACCTCGATGCGTTCGCTGCCGCGGTTGAAGTCCCAGTCGTAGACCTTGCCGTTCTTGGCCGAGAAGTAGTTCACGCAGCGGTGCTGCAGCAGGTCGTTCGGATGCCGCGGGACGCCGAAGCGGGCCAGGTAGTCGGGCGAGGCGGCGGTGACAAAATTGATCACGCCGACCCGGCGCGCGATCAGGCTGGTGTCGAACAAGGGGCCGCCGCGCACCGCGCAGTCGACGCCTTCCTCGATCAGGTCGACCGGGCGGTCGGTGCTGCCCAGCTCCAGCTTGATGTCGGGATAGCGCTCGAAGAAGGCGGGCAGGGCCGGCACCAGGATTTCGCTCGAGAAGCCGGTGGGGGTGTCCACGCGCAGGCGCCCGCTCGGGTTCAGGCGGGTGCGCGAGAGCGATTCCTCGGCGTCGCGCACGTCGGACAGGATGCGGATGCAGCGCTCGTAATAGGCGGCGCCGTCGGAGGTGACCGTGACGAGCCGCGTGGTGCGGTGCAGCAGCTTGGCCGCCAGCGCCGTTTCCAGCGCCTGCACCATGGTCGAGACGCTGGCCTTGGGCATGTTCAGCATCTCGGCGGCGCGCGTGAAGCTGCCCGTGTCGACGACCTGCACGAAGACTTCCATGGCCTGCAGCTTATTCATCTTTTCCTCCCGCGATCAGGAATCTTCCTAGTTTTACGCTCATTGTTCGCACAATCCGAACAATCAATTCGAAATTGCGATCTTTATCAGATTGTAGTTGATGTCTATAGTGTGCGTACTGGGAGCTGAAGTATTCATCAATGGAGCGGAACATGAGACATCGGGACGGAATCGTGGCGACGATCGCGCTGGCGGTCAGCACGCTGGCCATGGCGGCCGCGGTCGGCAGCGGCGCCTATGGGCAGGCTGCCGGCGCCGAGGCGCACGGCATCCATGCGCTCGCCGATACGGTGGCGTGCGCCGTCTGCCCCGAGAATGCTGCGAACGCACAACTGCTCGCCGCAGCCCAGGAGGTGAAGCCATGAACGCGCCGCTCGACCTCGCCACCGCCGGCGCCGATGCCGCCCATCCCGCCGATACGGTCCGCGTGCGCGAACTCGAAGTCGCCGGCGAACAGGGGCCGCTGAAGGCGCGCCTGTACGCGGCCGGCCCGGCGTCGAAGCGCGACACCCTGATCGTGTTTTTCCACGGCGGCGGCTTCGTGGCCGGCGACCTGGACGACGCCGACGGCTTCCTGCGCCACCTGGCCGACGCCAGCCATGCCCAGGTCGTCCTGGCCTCGAATTACACGCTGGCGACCGTGCGCCCGTTCCCGGCGGCGGTCGAGGACGCCCATGCGGTGCTGCTGTGGGCCAAGAAGAACAAGACCAAGCTCGGCTGGAACGGCAAGCGCATGCTGGTGGCCGGCATCGAAGCCGGCGCCAACCTGGCCGCGGTGTGCGCGCTGATGTCGCGCGACCGCGGCGCGCCCAAGCTGGCCGGCCAGATCCTCCTGATGCCGATGCTCGACCCCGGCCTGTCGACCTGCTCGATGCGCGAAATGCCGAATTGCCCCGACCGGGAGCAATTGGCCGATACCTGCGCGGCCGGCTACCGCGGCTACCTGCCGCACGCGGCCGACCGCACCCATCCCTACGCCTCGCCCCTGCAATCGAGCCGGCTGCGTAACCTGCCGCCGGCCCTGATCCTGTCCGCCGAGGACGATCCCTTGCGCGACGAAGCCGAGGCCTATGGGGCCAAACTGACCACCTTCGGCGTGCGGGCCACGGTCCGCCGCCTGCTGCCGGCGCCGCTCACCGAACCGGGCGGACGCAACGACTGCGCCTGCAAGGCGCATGCCCTCACCGAAATCGCCGGCTTCATCGCCGCTCTGGACGGGGAGGCGCCGCCCGGATGATCTCTTCCTCCTGATTTTTTCCACAACTAGCTGAATCGGCCAACGCACCCCACGGGGTGCGGCGGGACCTGCTTTCCTTCGCGCTTTTCACGATGCGTCGCCGGGAGGGACGGGTGTCGCCTAATTAATTACATTTTCTCAACAATAAGGGGCAATAAACATGAGAACTGTTCATCAATTGACCGCCGTAGTGCGGTCGACCTTACGAGCGCAGCTTCGTCCAGCCGTGCTGGCGCTGGCCGGCGCCGGCCTGGCCGCGGCGATGCTGTCCGT
>DNCF01000436.1:0-3647 GCA_003484545.1 Massilia sp.
ATCTCTGGGCCGCGCCTTCCTGGGCCGCCTGCATGCGCGCCAGCAGCTGCGCCTGGTAGTCGCGCAGGCGGGTGCGGCGCGAAGATGCCGGGGCCGGGGCCAGCTCGCTGAGGTCGGAACTGGCGCCCATCTACGCCCCGAGGGCGGCGATGGTCGCCAACAGTTGCTGCGGGTCGACCGGCTTGACGAAGTAATCCTTCGCGCCTTGGCGCATGCCCCAGATGCGGTCGGTTTCCTGGTTCTTGCTGCTGCAGATGATGACCGGGACCGAGGACAGTTCCGGATCGCGGGCGATCGAGCGCGTGACCTGGAAGCCGTTGGCGCCGGGCATGACCACGTCCATCAGGATCAGCTCGGGGCGGTCGGCGCGCATCTTGAGCAGGGCTTCCTCGCCGTTGTCGGCGGTGGAAACGGAAAAACCGTTCTTCACCAGGATGTCGGTCAGGTAGTAGCGTTCGGTCGGGGAATCGTCGACGATCAGGATTTTTTGAATGGCCACGGTGGGCTCCGTACTCGGTTGAATCAGGCTTGTGCAGCCGTGTGCTCGCGGACGGCCGCGAGCAGGGTGTCTTTGGAAAATGGCTTGGTGAGATAGGCGCTCGAGCCGACCATCGCGCCGCGCGCGCGGTCGAACAGGCCGTCCTTGGACGACAGCATGACCACCGGCGTGGCGTGGAAACGCGCGCTCTTCTTGATCAGCGCGCAGGTCTGGTAGCCGTCCAGGCGCGGCATGAGGATGTCGCAGAACACCAGCGCCGGATGATGGTCGTTGATCTTGGCGAGCGCGTCGAAGCCGTCCTCGGCCAGCACCACCTGGTAGCCGGCCTGGGTCAGGAAGATTTCGGCGGAGCGACGGATCGTGTTGCTGTCGTCGATCACCATGATGGTGGGGCCGGAGGCTTGCTGCGATGTCGTCATGTTCGTTTCACTTCAGCATGGAACGCAACGATAGCATAGGGCTGTCGGCTTGTGCGCGATGTGTTGCTCAAAGTCAACTATTCGCAAATACAGAGGGAAAAGGCTTGTCGGAAGGGCTAGAAATTCAGTTATCGAGTGGGGTGAAATTGATAACTTAGTTGATCAAAATACAGGATTTTGACCCATAGGGTGGGCGGGAAAACCGCCCACCCTGCGGAACCGACAACTTAGATCGCGGTCATTTCAAAATCGTCTTTCCGTGCGCCGCATTCCGGGCAGGTCCAGTTCATCGGCACGTCGGCCCAGCGCGTGCCCGGCGCGATGCCGTCTTCCGGCGCCCCGGCTTCTTCGTCGTAGACCCAGCCGCAAATCAGGCACATCCAGGTCTGGTACGCGGTCGCCGTCGTTTCGTTACTCACGGTGTCGTTCCTTCTATCTAGTAAAATGGGGAATCAGGTATCTTAATCTACCCGTCGTGCAAAACCAACCGTCTCCGCTGATTCTCACTTTCGGCGTTTCCGACCCCGTCGGCGCGCTGGGTGTGCAGGCAGACCTCGCCACCTTCGCCGCCCACGGCTGCCACGCCCTCACCGTCACCACCGCCCTGCTGGTGGCCGACAGCGCGCGCGTCGAAGACCTGCATGAAATCGACGTCGGCTGGATGGCCGACCAGGCCAGGGTCGTGCTCGAGGACATGCCGGTCGCCGCCGTCAAGATCGGGGCGATTGCCAGCATCGAGCAGGCCGCCGCGATCGCCGAGATCGTGTCCGACTACGCCGAGGTGCCGCTGATCGTCGATCCCTTCCTCTCGTCCCTGCCCGACGCCGGCATGTCCGACGAGGACACGGTGGTGGCGATCCGCCAGATCCTCGCGCCCCAGGCCACCGTGCTGATGCTCTCGCAATCGGAACTGGGCCGCATGGCCGAGACCTGGCGCGAGCCGGGCGTCGACAGCAGCCTGGAAGCCGACGTCGCGGAACTGACCGCGCGCGGCTGCCAGTACGTGCTGGTGACCTGTACCCAGGGCAGCGGCCACAACCGCGCCAACACCCTGTTCGACCGCGACGGCGCCGTCGTCACGATCGACTGGCAGCACCTGCCCGGTCCCTTCGTCGGCGCCGGCACCACCCTGTCCGGCGCGCTGGCCGCGCTGATGGCCCAGGGCATGGACGTGACCGACGCCCTGCCTGCAGCCCAGGAATACACCTATGGCGCGCTGCGCCATGCCCAGCGCTTCGGCATGGGCAAGTTCGTCCCCAACCGCTTCTACCGGGCCCTGCCCCTGCCGGGCCGACAATAAAATAAAGGCAAGCCAAGATGACCACTGCACCGCACACTTCCAAGAACGACATCCTCTTCGAGCGCGCCCAGAAGAGCACCCCCGGCGGCGTGAACTCGCCGGTGCGCGCCTTCCGCTCGGTCGGCGGCACCCCGCGCTTCATCACCCGCGCCGAAGGCCCGTATTTCTGGGATGCCGACGGCAAGCGCTACATCGACTACATCGGCTCCTGGGGCCCGGCCATCGTCGGCCACGCGCATCCGCAAGTCATCAAGGCGGTGCAGGACGCCGCCGCCAACGGCCTGTCCTTCGGCGCCCCGACCGAGGGCGAGATCGAGATCGCCGAGGAAATCTGCAAGCTCGTGCCCTCGATCGAGCAGGTGCGCCTGGTGTCGTCCGGCACCGAAGCGACCATGAGCGCGCTGCGCCTGGCGCGCGGCGCAACCGGCCGCGACAAGATCGTCAAGTTCGAAGGCTGCTACCACGGCCACGCCGACTCGCTGCTGGTGAAGGCCGGCTCGGGCCTGCTGACCTTCGGCAACCCGACTTCGGCCGGCGTGCCGGAAGACTTCGTCAAGCACACCCTGGTGCTCGACTACAACAACATCGCCCAACTGGAAGACGCCTTCAAGTCGATGGGCGACACCATCGCCTGCGTGATCGTCGAGCCGGTGGCCGGCAACATGAACCTGATCCGCGCCACGCCGGAATTCCTGCAGCGCATGCGCGAACTGTGCACCGAATACGGCGCCGTCCTGATCTTCGACGAGGTGATGTGCGGCTTCCGCGTCGGCCTCGGCGGCGCCCAGGCGATGTACGGCATCCAGCCGGACCTCACCGCGCTGGGCAAGGTCATCGGCGGCGGCATGCCGGTGGCGGCGTTCGGCGGCAAGGCCGAGCTGATGCAGAAGATGGCGCCGATCGGCCCGGTCTACCAGGCCGGCACGCTGTCGGGCAACCCGGTGGCGGTGGCCGCCGGCATGACCACGCTGAAGCTGGTGCAGGAGCCGGGCTTCTACGAGCAGCTCACCGCTACCGGCGAGAAACTGATTGCCGGCCTGACGGCGGCGGCCAAGGAAGCCGGCATCGCCTTCTGCGGCGACTCGGTGGGCGGCATGTTCGGCATGTACTTCAGCGACACCGTTCCGGCCTCCTACGGCCAGATGATGGCGGGCGACAAGACGCGCTTCAATGCCTTCTTCCACGGCATGCTCGAAGAAGGCGTGTATTTCGCGCCGGCAATGTTCGAAGCCGGTTTCGTGTCTGCGGCGCACGACGACGCTGTCATCGAAGAAACGATTGCAGCCGCGCGCAAGGTGTTCGCGCGCCTGGCTTAGAACCTTTCCCAGTAGGCAGGGGAAAGCGGATGGTGATGCCTGGCGAGCGCGGGCAAGGCGCGAGGAGGCCGCATGGCGAGCCATGCAACGACGAGCAACGCCGCCCCCGCTTG
>DNCF01000436.1:3844-4075 GCA_003484545.1 Massilia sp.
CGCGCCAGCAGCGACTCCGGCTTACTGGGATAGGTTCTTTAAGCCAGCGCAAATCCGGCGCGCCGTGCGCGCCGCACCCGTCGGCGCGTTATGCCATCATGGGTCCATCACCTGGACTCGATCATGGCGCGCCTTCGACGATCCCCTCCCGGCACGGCCCGCTCCCGCCTGCCGCGCTCGCAGCAGCCGCAGCCGCAGCCGCTGCCGCTGACCCAAAGCGGCGGCGTTCGA
>DNCF01000436.1:4257-5707 GCA_003484545.1 Massilia sp.
CCAAAGCGGCGGCGCGCCCGTCACCGTCACCGTCGCGCTGCTGCGCGTGGCCGAAGTGACCAATCCCGAGGACTATTACGCCGCCAGCGTCGACGGCCTGAACGATAGCGCGCGCCGCTACGGCGTCGACACGGCGCTGCGCATGGCCCACTTCCTGGCCCAGATCGGGCACGAGAGCAGTTTCCGCGCGACCGAGGAGAACGGCCGCTATTCGGCCCTCCGCATGCGCGAGATCTTCGGCTGCAAGGGCGGCCGCGCCCAGTACGACCGCAACGCCGACGACTGCCGCCTCGGCGCCGACGGCAAGCCGGCGCGCCTGCGTCCCAAGCTCTGGACCGAGCAGGATGTGTATGCAGGCAACGCCGAGCGCCTGCTCGGCTACGTGTATGCCGACCGCCTCGGCAACGGCAGCGAGGAATCCGGCGACGGCTACCGCTACCGGGGCCGCGGCCTGGTCCAGCTCACCGGCAAGGACAACTATGCTGCCTTCACCGCCGCGCACAACGCGCGCGATGCGGACGACCCGCGCGATTTCGTCGCCGATCCGGACTTGCTTGTGAGCGAACTCAAATACGCCATCGAATCGGCTTTCTGGTTCTGGGATGCGCGTAAAGTGAATGCGCTTGCCGATGCCGACGACCTCGAGGGGGTGACCCGCGCCGTCAACGGCGGCCTGAACGGACTGGAAGATCGTGGAGCGCGCCTTGCAAGGATCAAGACAGCATTGGGTATTTGAAGGAATCGTGACGCTGGCCCGCGTTGCCCTGACGCTTGCCCTGGCGCCCGCGGTGGCGCCTGCCTGGGCGCACGCAGCGGGCGCTCATGCAGCCGAACCTGCGGCCGAACCTGCAGCCGAACCTGCATCCGAACCTGCGGCCGAACCAGCGGACGCATCGCTGTGCCTGGCGCACGAGCCCGTCGTGTTCGCCTGCAGCGTGGAGGGCAAGATCGCCTCCCTGTGCCGTTCGCCGGACGCCGGCAACGGCCTGAGTTACCGCTTCGGCAAGCCGGCGGCGGTGGAATTGCGCTATCCGCAGCCGGGCCAGCGCGCCCGTCCCGCCTTCACCGTGAAGACCGAGCCGCTGATCGGCGGCGGCGTCACCAAGGTCGCCTTCCAGCGCGGCGGCTACACCTATACCGTCTACAGCCGCGTCGCACGGGCGCCGGACGGCGGCACGCCGGAATTCGAGGACGGCATCACCGTCGAGCGGCGCGGCAAGCTGCTGCGGCGCCTGCGCTGCGATGACGGCGGCGCCGGCTTTCGCGAGCCGCCGGAACAATACATCAAATAAATCCAACGCTCAAAGGTGAAATAAAATTTCACCTTCTCACTTTACGTGAAATTTTATTTCACGTTGTTTGTCGCCCCTTACATCCCCGGTCCGCCGAAGCCACCCGGCGGCATGCCGCCCGGCGGCGGACCGCCGCGCCAGCCTTCGCCCGGCGGGCC
>DNCF01000092.1 GCA_003484545.1 Massilia sp.
GGATTCTCGATGCCGAGCAGGGCCAGCGCGCTGGCATTGACCAGGCTGACCGCGCCGTCGAAATCGAAGACCAGTACCGCGCTCGGCGTGGCTTCCAGCAGGCGGTCGAGGAAGCCCTGCTGTTCGCCGGCGGCCAGGCGCTCGCGGTGCAGGGCGGCCAGCATGGTATTGAACATGGCGACCAGTTCCTCGAGCTCGCGCGAGCTGGGAGCCGCGAGGCGGTTGGCGTAGTGCTGGTCCTGCAGCAGGTCGTGGAAGCGGCGCGTGTAGCCGAGCGGTTCCAGCGCCTGGCGCACCAGGACGGCGCCGAGCGAAAGACTGCCCAGCAGCAGTGCCTCGACGGCCACGAACAGCAGCGGCTGTTCGATCAGGAGCAGGGCGGCGGCGCCGAACAGCAGCAGGTGCAGGACGACCAGATACGCGCCCAGGCGCAGGCGCAGTTTCATTCGGCTTCGCCGCCGCCGGGTTCGGCCAGGCCATGGCGCTCCAGGCGGCGGTAGAGGGCGCTGCGCGACAGGCCCAGGCTCCTGGCCACGCGCGTGATGTTGCCGGCGTGCTGGTCGAGCGCCTCCTCGATCATGCGGCGTTCGACCTGTTCCAGCGTCATGCCGTCCACGCCCAGGCGCGCGCCGCCTGTCCCCGTCGCAGCCTCGTCGTCCTGGCCGGCGGCGAAGTCGGCCTGGGTCAACTGGGACTTGCCGGCCAAAAGCAGGGTGCGCTCGAGCGTCTGCTTCAGCTGGCGGATGTTGCCCGGCCAGGGCTGGGCCGACAGCCACTCCAGCGCGCCGCCGCTCAAGCCGACCTCGCCCAGGCCGTAGCTGTCGGCCACCGTGGCGGCGATGTGGCGCGCCAGCAGCGGGATGTCGCTGCGCCGCTCGCGCAGCGGCGGCAGGCGGATCGTGATCAGGTTCAGGCGGTAGAACAGGTCTTCGCGGAATTCGCCGGCGGCCACCAGTTCGGCCAGCTCGCGGTTGGTGGCCGACACCACGCGGATGTTGGCCTGTTCGCTGCGGCTGGCGCCGACCGGCTGGTAGCGCCCGTCCTGCAGGACGCGGAGCAATTTGACCTGGTCGCCGCGGTTCAGTTCCCCGATCTCGTCGAGGAACAGGGTGCCGCCCTCGGCGCTGGCGACGTGGCCCTTGCGGTCGCTGCGCGCGTCGGTGAAGGCGCCGCGCACGTGGCCGAACATCTCGCTCTCGAACAGGGTCGGCGTGATCGCGCCCATGTTGATCTTGACGATGGGGCAGGCCGCGCGCGGGCTGTTGCGGTGGATGGCGTCGGCCACCAGCTCCTTGCCGGTGCCGCTTTCGCCCAGGATCAGCACCGGCGCGCGCGTGCGCGCGACTTGGCCGATCGTCGCCAGCACGCGCAGCAGCTTAGGATGCTCGCCAACGATGCCGGCGAAGTCGAACTGGCTGTCGAGCGACTTGCGGGTGGGGCCGCCGCCTGGTGCGCCCGCCAGCTCCAGCGTCGCGCGCACGAGTTCCACCAGCTGGGCGTTGTCCCATGGCTTGGTGAAGAAGTTGGCGGCGCCGGCCTTGATGCCGGCAACCGCCAGCGCGATCGAACCCCAGGCGGTCATCAGGAGCACCGGCAGCGTGGGATGCCGCTGGCGGATGTCCGCCAGCAGCGCCAGTCCTTCGGCGCCGCTGGTCTGCAGCGAGAAGTTCATGTCCTGCAGGACCAGGTCGAAGGATTCGCCCGCAAGCAGGCCCAGCGCCTGGGCGGGCCCGTCGCAGCAGGCGGCATCGAAGCCGTTTTGCTTGAGCAGCAGGGCCAGCGAAAACTGGACCGCGCCGTCGTCGTCGACGACCAGGATGCGCGGGGGGCGTGATGCTTCCATCGTGGATGTGTCTCTTTTCTTCTATTCGTAGTGCAGCGCTTCGGTGGGCTGGAGGCGGCTGGCACGCCAGCCCGGGTACAGGGCGCACAGCAAGGATAGCAGATAGATCGTGGCCATCGACAGGGCCGCCGCCAGCGCGAAGACGGTCCAGTTCAGGCTTTCGCCGAGCACGCCGGTCAGCGGCAGCTGCACCAGCAGGGCCAGGCCGAGGACGATGGCGATCGAGCTGAGCATGAACTGCTCGGCCACGATCTGGCGGTAGATCTGGCCGGCGCTGGCGCCGATCGCGCGACGCAGGCCGATCTCGGGAATGCGCGCGGTCGTGTTCTGCCAGAGCGCGCCGAACAGGCCGAAGGCGACCATCAGCAACATGAAGGCGGCGATCACGCCGACCACGACCAGCGGCGTGGCACGGGTGCGCAGCATGGCGTTGCGCGCGGTGGAGAGCGGCGCGATCTGGTAGGTCCAGTCGTTGCGGATCAGCTTCAGGCGCCGGTTCAGGCGCGTCTCGAAGTCGCGCCCGGTGCCGGGCTTCACCTTCAGCATGATGGTGCGCAGGTCGCTCTCGCTCCTGCCGGCTTCGAAACGGGTAAAGGCGAAATTTACGGGCGCGTCCAGCTCGCCCTTGGCGCGGAACTCATCGACCACGCCGAGCACGCGGTAGACGGTCGTGGCTTTGCCGCCTTCGCCATCGATGAACTGCTGGCCGAGTGCACGCTCGCCCGGGAACATGGCCTCGGCCATGCGGCGGTTGATCACCACCGGGCGCGCCGCGCTGCCGTTGTCGATCTCCGAGAACCAGCGCCCCTCGCTCAACTCCAGGCCAAGCACCTGCGCCAGGCCGTCGTCGGCGCCGATCAGTTCCGTGTCCACGGTGCCGGCCTTGCCGTCGCGCCTGAAGTCGGACGAATAGGTCGACATCGAATACGGCTCGAAGCTGGCGAAGCCGACCGCGCTCACTTCCGGCAGCTCGCGCAGGCCGCGCTGGAAGCCGTCGTAGACGGCGGCGTCGAAGCGCTGCTTGCCGTTGTCGCCGGCCTGGATCGTCACCGACCACACGTCGCGGCTCTCGAAGCCGAGCGGCATGCGGTACAGCTGCCAGTAGCGCACCCCGAAGGCGGCCACCGCGAACACGATGGCGAAGGCGATCAGGATCTCGAGGCTGAGCATCAGGTTCCTGGACTTGCGTTTCCAGGTCAGTTTCAACAGATGGCGGAACATCAGACGGCTCCCTTCAGGGCGTGGACGGGGTCGAGGCGCGACATCTTCCAGGCGGGCAGCACGCCGGAGACGAGGCCGAAGACGGTGGCGATCAGCATGCCCCAGCCGAACACGGCCAGGTTTACGTCGACCTTCAGGTAGGGGATCAGCTGCGCGCTTTCCAGCCAGGCCAGCACGCCGGCGGTGGCGGCCAGCGCGATCAGGCCGCCGGCCAGGCACAGCAGCACGTTCTCGACCACCAGCTGGACCGCGAGCTGGGTGCTGGTCGCGCCGAAGGCCTTGCGCACGCCGATCTCGGCGCGGCGCTCCATGATGCGGCCGGTGTTCAGGTTGACCAGGTTCAGGGCCGGCAGCAGCATGAAGACCAGCATCGCCGCCGCGATCACGGCCAGCAGCTTGCCGGCGCCGGAGTCGGGCACCTCGTCGCTGCCGACCGTCAGGCGCGCGAACAGGTCCAGCTTGCTGTCGGCCCAGAAGCGGATTCTCGTCCATTCCTTCGGGTCGTCGTGGACCACGCCTTGCGCGATCTGCTCGACCTGGCGCCGGATGCCCGGCAGGTCGGCCGCGCGCTCGGCCAGGATCAGCGCGACGAACATGCCGGTCAGTTCGTTGCGGTAGTCGGACGAGGCGTAGGTGCTGATCGGCGCCCAGATGTCGGCATAGGCGTTCAGGTGCATCGCGTCCTCGACCACGCCCACGACCTCGAAGTGCTGGCCGCCGACGTCGATGCGCTGGCCGACGGCGGCCGCCGGCGCGCCCGGGG
>DNCF01000090.1 GCA_003484545.1 Massilia sp.
GCGCTGGCGGCGGCGATCCGCGCCGTGCATGGCGGCGGCCGCGCGATCGCGCCCGAACTGGCCCTGGAAAGCTGGAGCGGCGCCCAGGACCCCCTCACCGAACGCGAGCGCCAGGTGCTGCGCCTGGCGGGCGAGGGCGCCAGCAGCGCCGACATCGCGCGCCAGATCCACCTGTCGGAAGGCACGGTGCGCAACTACCTGTCGGAAGCGATCAGCAAGCTGAATGCGGGCAACCGGGTCGAAGCCTACCGCCTCGCCCGCGACGCTGGCTGGCTTTAGAGCACCCCTCTTTTTCCGCGAACCGCTGAGCGTTGCGCCATGCATCTTGCTTAGATGGCATTATTCGTCGGAACGGTTTGGAGGGCGACAATGGCGTGGTGGGAACAAAGCTGGCTGACGATTCAACAGGAATTTTCCGACCTGGGTAATCCGGACGACATCACGCGCATCGTGGTGCGCCTGCTGGTGGCCCTGGCCCTCGGCGCCGTGCTCGGCTACGAGCGCGAGTCGGTCGGCGCCTCGGCCGGATTGCGCACCCACATGCTGGTCTCGCTGGGCTCGGCCCTGTTCGTGCTGATTCCGCTGCAGGCCGGCATGAAGATCGAGGACCTGTCGCGCGTGCTGCAGGGCATTACCGCCGGCATCGGCTTTCTCGGGGCCGGCGCCATCCTGAAGCAGACCGAGAAGAACGACATCCGGGGATTGACCACGGCCGCCAGCGTGTGGCTGACCTCGGCGGTCGGCATCGCGGCCGGCATGGGGCGGGAAGCCACCGCCGTGCTGAGCGCGCTGTTCGGGCTGGTGGTCCTGTCGATCCTGCGCGCGCCGAAGGGCTGACCTCCTCGGGCAAGCCCGGCTTTGATGTTCTCAGGCAAACGGGCGCTGTCCCTGGCCTCGTTTGGTAGGATGGTTCGCCTTGCAAAACGCGGAGTAGAGGCGAATCGATGTCAGGAAGTAAACATGCAACTCCACGAGCCAACCCGACCATGGCGGCCCATGTCGACGAGGCGTTACGGATCTGGCGCACGGACGGGGTCTACCCGGCCTTCGAATTCATGCAGCTCGTCGGTGTGCCCAAGACGGTAGCGATGCGCCTGCTGTGTTCCCCCGAGCAGCATCGCAAGACGGACCGGCGCCGTACTTCGCGCTAGTACCCGTCAGCTCTCGCCATTCCTGCCGGCAGCGGCAGGCCGGGCTACCCTTCGTTCGGCGCGCTCGCCGGCTTGACCCGGCGCGTCAGAAGCGTCAGGCCGCCTCAATGCGAAAAGCCCGCGCAAGCGGGCTTTCGTCGTTCCATCTGGTGCGGCCCCGCCCATGCTATCTGCGTGGTGCGCGCCGCATTTCATCCAGCGATCAAATCGCGCGGATATTTCCAGCTTTTTCGCCCTTCGGGCCGGTCGAGCGCTCGAACGAAACGCGCTGGTTTTCCGCGAGGCTCTTGAAGCCTTGCGATTGAATGTCCTGGAAATGGGCGAATAAATCGCCACCGCCTGCGTCAGGCGTGATGAAGCCGAAGCCTTTCGAATCGTTGAACCATTTTACGGTGCCGGTTTGAGTAGTCATTTACATTCCTTTTAGATTTGCATGGGCAACAATGCCCGATATGCACATTACCAAGAGAGGGTGTAACGGGAGGAAATCAAACAGGACCGCCGAAAGGCGAGACGGGAGAGAAAGACCAACAATAACAACGACTTGATGCAGTGCGAGATTGAAGATACAGGGATTTTCAGGATTCTCCTAATGATTTCGGATTTATTTTGCTTTTGTGGGATTTTTTTGGTGCCGGCCGTAAATGAAGAAATGCCTGTTATTATGGGATGCCCATTTTTGGCGAAGTTCGCCGAATCGGGAAATATAAAGGTTTCATCATAATGGCAACATACCGGTTGGGCTCTTTTATTCACGAGAATATGGAGCCGATCCTCCAGGCATGGGAAGATTTCGCACGCACGATCGAGCCGCCCGCGTTGACAATGGACGACACCGACTTGCGCGATCATGCCCGCCAGATGCTGCAGGCGATCTCGGCGGACCTGGATACGCCACAGACGGAACACGAGCGTTGCGAGAAATCGCGCGGCCTTGGCAAGCGCGGTGAGGACGATACGGCCGCCGAGACCCATGCCGAGGCACGGCTGCTGTCGGGCTATACCGTGGTGCAGCTGGTGTCCGAATATCGTGCCTTGCGCTCGAGTGTGCTCACCCTGTGGGCCGCCGGCATCGGTGGCGACCCCCACCCGACCCACATGGACGATGTCACGCGCTTCAACGAAGCAGTCGACCAGGCGTTGGCCGAAGCCGATGCCGTCATTTCGGTCACCAACGATGGCGAACCGGTCGCGCCGGACAAGCTCGCGGCCATTGTCGATCCGATGGTGCGCATCGCCGCCAGCGTCAGGAATGAGGGCGACGACTACACCGAGCGTACCAGCCTGGGTATCGGCCAGTACATTTCGCGTGAAATCGTCCATGCGCACGGCGGCAACATCGAGCTCGTATCGACCGCCGCCGACGCAACGACCTTCACGGTGACGATACCGCGCCTGCCCAGGGGCTTCCAGGCAGCCGACGCGACCAGGCATCCGCCAGCAGTGAAGGAGCCGCCATGCAGCCTGCGATGAATGCCTCGCGCTGCGCCGGCAGGGGGCGCCCTTCCGTCACGGGACTTCCCGACGCGTTGCGGAACGAGGCTGCACCGGCGGCTGGCCGCATAGTCCGGAAAGTACTCGTCGTCGACGACGAGCACGACCTGGCCGACCTGGTCCAAGCATTGCTGTGCGGCCATGGACTGGACGCCAGGACGGCGTACTCGGCCATGGAGGCCCTCCGGATCCTGGAGGATGATCCGGAAATAGATGCCGTCTTTGCCGACGTGATGATGCCAGGGATGAACGGCTTGGAACTGGCGAATACGATCAGGAGCCTGTACCCGCCCATCAGGATCGTGCTGACCTCAGGATTCACCCCACCGGCCCTGGTGGAGAGGCATGGCCGACCCTATCCGTACGTCGCCAAGCCCTACAGTATCGAGACGGTGATCAAGCTGCTCCAGTCCGAGCAAGCGCCTCCTGCCCCGGGCTGATCGATTCAGTGGCTGACGCTCTTCGAGAACAGGTTAATCACCAGTACACCCGCAATGATCAGCCCGAGGCCGACCAGGGCCGGCAGGTCCAGGCTCTGCTTGTAGACGATCCAGCTGACGATCGAGATCAGCACGATCCCGACTCCCGACCAGATCGCATAGGCGATCCCGGTCGGCAGCACCTTCAGGCTGAAGGTCAGCAGGTAGAAGGAAGCCGCGTAACAGACGATGGTCAGCAGGCTGGGCCACAGCCGGGTGAAATTCTCGGTGGCTTTCAGCGCCGTGGTGCCGATCACCTCGACGACGATGGCGAGGGCGAGGAAGAGGTAGCTCTGGGTCAGGGTCATGGGCATTGCGAATAAAAAAGCGGCCCGCGGGCCGCTCGGTGGACATGTTCGTGTTTATCACTGCTCGCGGTGCCAGATCTGCGAACGGCCGAACATCGGCGCGCCGATGTAGCCGCGCACCTCGAGCTTCTGGCCGCCGTCGCGCAGCGTCGCCTTGCTCTTGTAGACCTTGCCCTTGGCCGGGTCGAGGATCTCGCCGCCGGTGTACTCGTTGCCGTCCTTCTTCAGGCCCGACACGATGGTCATGCCGACGATCGGCTGGTTCTTGCGCGAATCGGTGCACGCCACGCATTTCGGGTTCTGGTCTTCGTTCGGCTCGCGGAACAGCTTTTCGATCTTGCCTTGCAGCGCGCCGTTTTCCTCGGTGATGCGCACCAGGGCCTTCGGCTTGCCGGTTTCGTCGTCGATCGTTTTCCACAGCCCGATCGGCGAGGCGGTCTGCGCCCACGCGGCGGGCATCGCGAACATCATGGCAATCAGGCTTGCCTGCATCAACTTACGCATCTTGTGTCTCCGGAATCGTTATTCGTAGCGCAGAGTGTAGCAAACAGTCCCGGTCGCGTGGATAGGGAAATCCGAGGAATGCTTCCAAACGGCGCAGGCAGGTTCGCCTGGTCTTCCTGACAATTTTGCGACATTTTCCGACATGCCGGTGTCGGTCCTGTCGTTACAATCCCGATTTTTTGCCAGAGGAACCGCGTATCGTGAAGCACTCCCGCCGACTCACTTCCTTCCTGTTGGGCGCCATGTTATCGGCCGCCGCCGCCGCCGCCGCCGACAAGCCCGATGCGCCACCGATGATGCAGGTGCATGACCTGGCCAGTCCCTTCGTCGACGTGTGGGACCGCAACGTTGGCAAGACGGACGAGGAGTTCAGCCGGGATTTCAAGGCCACGGTGGGGTCCAGGTTCCCGACCTTCTACGGCGTCGCACGCTACGAGGGCAAGAAGAGCGAGGCCCAGCGCGACGCCGAGATCGCGGCGGCGCGGGCGGAGTTTCCGAAACTGCGCGCCGCCTACGAGAAGAAGGTCGCGCGCTTCACCCAGGACCTGCCGCTCCATATCGCCAGCTTCCGGGCGCTGTTCCCGGATTACGAGGCCAAGTCCCCGCTCTGGTTCGTGCATTCGCTCGGCGAGATGGATGGCGGCAAGCGGCGCCTGGACGGCAAGCTGGAATTCATTTTCGGCGCCGACCTGATGGTCAAGATCCATGGCGACAACGACGAAGCCTTCTTCTTTCACCATGAGCTCTTCCATGACTACCAGCCCATGCAGTGCCAGCGCTGGCCGGTCTGGACTTCGCTGTGGCAGGAAGGCATGGCCAGCTACGTCGCCAGGCAGCTCAACCCGGACGCGACCGACGACCAGATGCTGATGAACCTGCCGGCGAACATGGCGCAGGAGACGCGCAGGCAGCTGGCGCGCGCCCTCGACGACCTGCATGCGAAGCTCGACAGCACCGACCAGGAAGCCTACAACGGCCTGTTCCTGCGCAAGGGCGACAGCACCGGCCTGCCGGCGCGGCGTGGCTATTACCTGGGCATGCTGGTGGCGGAGGAAGCGGCGAAGACGATGAGCCTGCAGCAGCTGGCCAAGCTCGATTGCGAGGCCGTGCGGCCCGTGGTGGTGGCGGCGGTGGAACGCCTGCGCGGGAAGCAGGCGCGGTAGGGCGGGCACGGAACGTGCCCGCCCCGGGATAGTCGGCGGTGCGCTCATCGGGCTCGGTGCCTCGCACGTTCGCTATCCCCGCGCGGGCGCATCCCGCGCCCACCCTACCTTGCTTACGCCGGCAGCTTGGCCAGCTGTTCGCGCATCTTGTCGAGCGTCGCGGTGAAGTTCGCCAGGCGTTCCTTCTCCTGCGCCACCACGGCGGCCGGCGCGCGCGCAACAAAACTTTCGCTCGACAGCTTGCCGCTGGCCTTGGCGATCTCGCCCTCGACGCGCGCGATCTCCTTCGACAGGCGCTCGCGCTCGGCCTTGACGTCGATCTCGACCTTCAGCATCAGCTTGGTGGTGCCGACGATCGACACCGCCGCCGGCGATTCCGGCAGCGCGTCGACCACCTGCACCTCGGCCAGCTTGCCGAGCGAAGCGATGTAGGGTGCGAACAGCGCCATGTTGGCGCGGTCGCCCTCGTTGCCCGGCTCGACGATCAGCGGCACGCGCACCGACGGCGCCAGCTTCATCTCGCCGCGCAGGTTGCGGGTGGCATTGGTCAGGTCCTTCAACTGGGCCATCCAGCTTTCCGCCGCTTCGTCGATCGCATCCGGGTTGGCGACCGGGTAGGGCTGCAGCATGATCGAATCACCGGTCTTGCCGGCCAGCGGCGCGACCGCCTGCCACAGCGCCTCGGTCACGAACGGGATCACCGGGTGCGCCAGGCGCAGGATCACTTCCAGCACGCGCAGCAGGGTGTGGCGGGTGGCGCGCTGCTGCGCCTCCGTGCCCTGCTGGACCTGGACCTTGGCCACTTCGAGGTACCAGTCGCAGTACTCGTCCCAGACGAACTTGTAGATGGCGCTGGCGATGTTGTCGAAGCGGTAGTCCTCGAAGCCTTTTGCGACCTCAAGCTCGACGCGGTTCATCAGCGAGATGATCCACTTGTCGGCCTGCGACAGGTCGGCGTCAAGCGGCTGGCCGCAGTCCTTGCCTTCGGTGTTCATCATCACGAAGCGCGTCGCATTCCACAGCTTGTTGCAGAAGTTGCGGTAGCCTTCGGCGCGGCCCAGGTCGAAGTTGATGTTGCGGCCCAGCGAAGCGTAGCTCGCCATGGTGAAGCGCACGGCGTCGGTGCCGAAGGCCGGGATCCCGGTCGGGAATTCCTTGCGGGTGGCCTTGGCGATCTTCTCGGCGTCGCGCGGGTTCATCAGGCCGGTGGTGCGCTTGGCCACCAGGGTCTCGACGTCGATGCCGTCGATCAGGTCGATCGGGTCGAGGGTATTGCCCTTCGACTTCGACATCTTCTGGCCCTGCGAGTCGCGCACCAGGCCGTGCACGTAGACGGTTTCGAACGGCACCTTGCCCGTGAAGTGCGCGGTCATCATGACCATGCGCGCGACCCAGAAGAAGATGATGTCGAAGCCGGTCACCAGCACCGACGACGGCAGGAACATCTTCATGTCCGGCGTTGCTGAAGGCCAGCCCATGGTCGAGAAGGGCACCAGAGCCGACGAGAACCAGGTGTCGAGCACGTCGTCGTCGCGGCGCAGCTCGCCGGTGACGCCCTGCGCCGCGGCCTTCGCCCTGGCTTCTTCCTCGGTGCGGGCAACGACGATCTCGCCGTTCTCGCCGTACCAGGCCGGGATGCGGTGGCCCCACCACAGCTGGCGCGAGATGCACCAGTCCTGGATGTTGCCCAGCCACTGGTTGTAGGTGGTGGTCCAGTTCTCCGGCACGAACTTGATCTCGCCGTTCGCGACCTTTTCCAGCGCCACTTCGGTGATCGACTTGCCCGGATTGAAGGTGCCTTCCGGCGCCGGCTTGGTCATGGCGACGAACCACTGGTCGGTCAGCATCGGCTCGATGACGACGCCGGTACGGTCGCCGCGCGGGACCATCAGCTTGTGCGGCTTGACCTGCTCGAGGAAGCCCTGCGCTTCCAGGTCGGCGACGATCTGCTTGCGCGCGGCGAAGCGGTCCAGGCCCTGGTACTGGCTTGGCGCGTTCTCGTTGATCTTCGCGTCCAGCGTGAAGATGTTGATCGGCTCGAGGCCGGCGCGCTGGCCGACCGCATAGTCGTTGAAGTCGTGGGCCGGGGTGATCTTCACGCAGCCGGTGCCGAATTCCTTGTCGACGTAGCTGTCGGCGATGATCGGCACTTCGCGGCCGGTCAGCGGCAGCTTCAGGAGCTTGCCGTGCAGGTGCTGGTAGCGCTCGTCGGTCGGATCAACCGCGACGGCGACGTCGCCCAGCATGGTCTCGGGGCGGGTGGTGGCGACCGTCAGCTCGCCCGAACCGTCGGCCAGCGGGTACTTGATGTACCACATCGAGCCGTCTTCCTCTTCCGACACCACTTCCAGGTCGGACACTGCCGTGCCCAGTTTCGGATCCCAGTTGACCAGGCGCTTGCCGCGGTAGATCAGGCCCTGCTCGTACAGGCGCACGAAGACTTCGGCGACGACCTTCGAGCGCGTCTCGTCCATGGTGAAGTATTCGCGCTTCCAGTCGGCGGAGGCGCCCAGGCGGCGCATCTGGCCGGTGATGGTGTTGCCCGACTTTTCCTTCCACTCCCAGACCTTCTTGATGAATTCGTCGCGGCCGAGGTCGTGGCGCGAGATCTTCTGGGCGTCGAGCTGGCGCTCGACGACGATCTGGGTGGCGATGCCGGCGTGGTCGGTGCCCGGCACCCAGGCGGTGTTATAGCCGCGCATGCGGTAGTAGCGCGTCAGGCCATCCATCACGGTCTGGTTGAACGCGTGGCCCATGTGCAGCGTGCCCGTCACGTTCGGCGGCGGCAGCTGGATGCTGAACGACGGCTTGTCGGCATCGAGGGTGGCGGCGAAGTAACCGCGCTGCTCCCACTCGGTGCGCCAGTATTGTTCGATGTCGGCTGGCTCGAAAGACTTGGCTAATTCCATGATTTGATGGCGTTTTGATTGGCGAAAAGGGTCATTATAGAGGAGGAGGGCGGGGCTGCGCGTGGGCAGTGACGGGATTTTCGGTCGGGATCGTGGCGCTGTTGCGTGTGCCGTTATCGGTTCACATGCTCCGCGTGGGCTCGAGAGCCTAGCGCGGCCCGGCCCACCCTACGAGCCGCGCCGCGTATCCGGGTTTCATATGAACTCGCCGTTGGCGGTGACCGTAGGGTGGGCACTCGTGCCCACGCGGACGTAACACACCAATACCGGCACACGCAACAGCGCCACCAACCCGCGCCCATCCACCCCGCATATCCCGCAAATTTTTCTTGCCAACGCCACAACACGGGCTATAATCCGCCCGCTGCTTCAATGCAGCAACGCTAGGGGTCCTGCCGGTGCGACAAGCGCCACGCGGGTGAGAAATACCCTCTGAACCTGATCTGGATAATGCCAGCGAAGGGAAGCTTCCGAGATGCCGCGGTCGTGCGCCTGCACGCGCCTGCCAGTCTTCTGCCTCCTTTGCTGGCTCCTCACGCAAAGGAGCCACATGAACGCCCCGCTGAAATTCGACGCCGCCACCGCCCGGGTGGACAGCGCCGCCATCGAACCCTTCCCGAAGTCGACCAAGGTCTACATCGAGGGCAGCCGCCCCGACATCCGCGTGCCGATGCGCGCCGTCGCGCAAAGCGACACGCCGGCCAGCTTCGGCGGCGAGGCCAATCCGCCGGTCTTCGTCTACGACACATCCGGCCCCTACACCGACCCGGCGGCCAGCATCGACATCCGGCGCGGCCTGCCGGCGCTGCGCCGCGGCTGGATCGACGAGCGCGGCGACACCGAGGAGCTGCCCGGACCGAGCTCGCGCTACGGCCAGGAGCGCCTGGAAGACCGCAGCCTGGACGCGCTGCGCTTCGAGCTGACGCGCAAGCCGCGCCGCGCGAAAGCAGGCGCGAACGTCACCCAGATGCACTATGCGCGGCGCGGCATCATCACGCCCGAGATGGAATTCATCGCCCTGCGCGAGAACCTGCGCCGCAAGGAATACCTGGCGATGCTGGAAGCGTCCGGCCCGATGGGCAAGCGCACCGCCGAGCTGCTCGGGCGACAGCACCCGGGCCAGTCCTTCGGCGCGTCCATCCCGCCTGAAATCACGCCGGAATTCGTGCGCGACGAGGTGGCGCGCGGCCGCGCCATCATCCCCTGCAACATCAACCACCCGGAAAGCGAACCGATGATCATCGGCCGCAACTTCCTGGTGAAGATCAACGCCAACATCGGCAACTCGGCCGTGACGTCCTCGATCGGCGAGGAGGTCGAGAAGATGACCTGGGCCATCCGCTGGGGCGCCGACAACGTGATGGACCTCTCGACGGGCAAGCACATCCACGAGACGCGCGAATGGATCATCCGCAACAGCCCGGTCCCGATCGGCACCGTGCCGATCTACCAGGCGCTGGAAAAGGTCAACGGCAAGGCCGAAGAGCTCACCTGGGAAATCTACCGCGACACCCTGATCGAGCAGGCCGAGCAGGGCGTCGACTACTTCACCATCCATGCCGGCGTGCGCCTGGCCTTCGTGCCGATGACGGCCAAGCGCCTGACGGGGATCGTGTCGCGCGGCGGCTCGATCATGGCCAAATGGTGCCTGGCCCACCACCAGGAATCCTTCCTCTACACGCATTTCGACGAGATCTGCGCCATCATGAAGCAGTACGACGTCGCCTTCAGCCTGGGCGATGGCCTGCGCCCCGGCTCGATCTTTGATGCCAACGACGAAGCGCAACTGGCCGAGCTGAAGACCCTGGGCGAACTCACGCAGATCGCCTGGAAGCACGACGTGCAAGTGATGATCGAAGGACCGGGCCACGTGCCGCTGCACATGATTCGCGAGAACATGACTCTCCAACTGGAACAGTGCCACGAGGCGCCGTTCTACACGCTGGGGCCGCTCACCACCGACATCGCGCCCGGATACGACCACATCACATCGGGCATCGGCGCGGCCCACATCGGCTGGTACGGCACCGCCATGCTGTGCTACGTGACGCCGAAAGAACACCTGGGCCTGCCCGACAAGGAGGACGTCAAGGACGGCATCATCACCTACAAGATCGCCGCCCACGCGGCCGATCTCGCCAAGGGCCACCCGGGCGCCCAGATCCGCGACAACGCCCTGTCGAAGGCGCGCTTCGAGTTCCGCTGGGAAGACCAGTTCAACCTCGGCCTCGACCCGGACAAGGCGCGCGCCTTCCACGACGAGACCCTGCCAAAGGAGTCGAGCAAGGTCGCCCACTTCTGCTCGATGTGCGGCCCGCATTTCTGCTCGATGAAGATCACCCAGGAAGTGCGCGAGTACGCCGCATCGAAAGGTGTCGGCGACGACCAGGCGCTGGCGCGGGGGATGCAGGAAAAGGCGATCGAGTTCGTGCGCGGCGGCGCGAAACTCTACCGCGAGGTGTGAGCATGGTCGAGATCGAACTGAACGGAGAACCCTGCAAGGTGCAGCCCGGCGGCTCGCTCGGCGACCTCGTCGAGCAGCTCGGCCTCAAGCAGCAAGCGGTGGCGCTGGCCGTCAACCGCCAGGTGGTGCCGCGCCAGCAGTGGAACGAACGCCTGCTGGCGCAGCGGGATAAAGTGGACATCGTGCGCGCCATCGGCGGTGGCTAAGGAGACAAAAGATGAACGAAGACTTTCTCACCATCGCGGGCCGGCAGTACCGCTCGCGCCTGCTGGTCGGCAGCGGCAAGTACCGCGACCTGATTGAAACGCGCGAAGCCACGCTGGCGGCCGAAGCCGAGATCGTGACCGTGGCGATCCGCCGCGTGAACATCGGCCAGGACCCGAACGCGCCCAGCCTGCTCGACGTGCTGCCGCCGTCAACTTTCACCATCCTGCCGAATACGGCCGGCTGCTACAACGCGCAGGATGCGGTTTATACGCTGCAGATGGCGCGCGAGCTCCTGAATGGGCACAAGCTGGTCAAGCTCGAGGTGCTGGGCAACGAGCGGACCCTGTTCCCGCACATGCCGGAAACATTGAGGGCGGCCGAAACCCTGGTGCGCGACGGTTTCGACGTCATGGTCTACTGCAGCGACGATCCGGTGCAGGCGAAGATCCTGCAGGAGATCGGTTGCGTGGCCGTGATGCCGCTGGCCTCGCTGATCGGCTCCGGGATGGGCATCCTCAATCCCTGGAACCTGTCGCTCATCATCGAGCAGGCATTGGTCCCGGTGCTGGTCGACGCCGGCGTCGGCACGGCCTCCGACGCGGCGATTGCGATGGAGCTGGGCTGCGACGGCGTCCTGATGAACACCGCGATCGCCGCAGCGCGCGAGCCGGTACGCATGGCGCGC